>NZ_JAZAQH010000001.1:0-7500 GCF_036227845.1 Priestia sp. LL-8
TTGGAAAACATTCATGATTTATGGAATAGAGCTTTAGATCAAATTGAAAAAAAATTAAGCAAACCTAGTTTTGAAACCTGGCTCAAATCGACAAAAGCTCATGCTTTACAAGGAGACACGCTGATTATTACTGCGCCTAATGATTTTGCACGGGACTGGTTAGAATCTAGGTATTCTAATTTAATTGCTGAAACACTTTACGATCTTACGGGGGAAGAGTTAGATGTGAAATTTATTATTCCTCCTAACCAGGCCGAGGAAGAATTCGATATTCAAACTCCTAAAAAGAAAGTCAATAAAGACGACGGAGCAGAATTTCCTCAAAGCATGCTAAATTCGAAGTATACCTTTGATACATTTGTTATCGGATCTGGAAACCGGTTTGCGCATGCAGCTTCTTTAGCAGTAGCAGAAGCGCCGGCTAAAGCGTATAATCCGCTTTTTATTTACGGGGGAGTAGGATTAGGCAAAACACACTTAATGCATGCAATAGGCCACTATGTGTTAGATCATAATCCTGCCGCTAAAGTTGTGTACTTATCATCTGAAAAATTCACAAATGAGTTTATTAACTCTATTCGTGATAATAAAGCAGTAGAATTTCGCAACAAATACCGTAATGTAGATGTTTTACTGATTGATGATATTCAATTCTTAGCAGGTAAAGAGCAGACGCAAGAAGAATTTTTCCATACGTTTAATACGCTTCACGAAGAAAGCAAGCAGATTGTCATCTCAAGTGATCGACCGCCGAAAGAAATTCCTACACTTGAAGACCGACTTCGCTCTCGCTTTGAATGGGGCCTTATTACAGACATCACACCACCAGATTTGGAAACACGAATTGCTATTTTGCGTAAAAAAGCAAAAGCAGACGGCTTAGTTATTCCAAATGAAGTTATGCTTTATATCGCCAATCAGATTGATTCAAATATCAGAGAATTAGAAGGAGCACTTATTCGTGTAGTAGCTTATTCTTCACTAATTAATAAAGATATAAACGCTGATTTAGCAGCAGAAGCATTAAAAGATATCATTCCTAGTTCAAAACCTAGGGTTATTACGATTCAAGACATCCAACAGATTGTTGGACAAGAATTTAATATAAAATTAGATGATTTCAAAGCGAAGAAACGTACAAAGTCAGTAGCGTTTCCTAGACAAATTGCCATGTACCTTTCTCGCGAACTAACGGATTTTTCACTGCCTAAAATTGGAGAAGAGTTTGGCGGGCGAGACCATACTACTGTCATCCATGCTCATGAAAAAATCTCAAAACTTGTTCAAACAGATACTGACCTACAAAAACAAATTAAAGAAATCAGTGAATCACTAAAAATATAGGCTTTTTTTACTTGTATTTTGTGTATAAGTGAGTTAGGATTGTACACAGTCTGTCCACATGTGGATAGGCTGTGTTCTCACGTTTTTAGGGGTTATCCACATTTCCACAGCCCCTATTACTACTACTATCTTAAAATATAATAAATAATAAGCTTTTAAACCTACTTTTAAGGAGGATTAATTATTATGAAATTTATCATACAGAAAGACTACCTAGTTCAAAGCGTTCAAGACGTTATGAAAGCTGTATCTTCTAGAACAACAATTCCAATTTTAACAGGGATTAAAATTGTAGCGACTGAAGAAGGTGTTACTTTAACCGGAAGTGATTCCGATATCTCTATTGAATCGTTTATTCCAAACGAGGAAGAAGGAAAAGAGATTGTTGATATCCAAAAACCAGGAAGCGTTGTTCTCCCAGCTCGTTTCTTTAGTGAAATCGTCAAAAAGCTTCCTAAAGACATCGTAGAATTGGACGTCCAAAGTCACTTTTTAACAATCATTCGTTCAGGAAAAGCTGAATTTAACTTAAATGGTTTAGATGCAGAAGAGTATCCTCATTTACCACAGATCGAAGAAAACAACATGTTTAGATTACCGACAGACTTATTAAAAAACATGATTCGACAAACTGTCTTTGCAGTGTCCACCTCAGAAACACGACCTATCTTGACAGGTGTAAACTGGAAAGTCGACGGCAAAGAATTAACGTGTATTGCCACTGACAGTCATCGTCTAGCTTTGCGAAAAGCGACCATTGAAACTGGAAATGAAGCAACGTATAATGTGGTTATTCCAGGTAAAAGTTTAAGTGAATTCAGTAAGATCCTTGATGATTCTCATGAATTAGTAGACATCGTTATCACGGAAAATCAAGTATTATTCAAAACAAAACACTTACTATTTTTCTCAAGATTACTGGACGGAAATTATCCTGACACTTCAAGATTGATCCCAGCCGATAGTAAAACGGATGTTATATTGAACGTAAAAGAATTTTTACAATCGATTGACCGTGCTTCTTTATTAGCTCGTGAAGGAAGAAACAACGTAGTAAAACTATCTACGCTGGATGAAGGAATTGTTGAAATTTCTTCTAACTCTCCTGAAATCGGAAAAGTAATTGAAGAGGTACAAAGTCAGTCTATCTCAGGAGAAGAATTAAAAATTTCTTTTAGCGCAAAATATATGTTAGACGCATTAAAAGCGCTCGAAGGAACAGATATCAAAATTAACTTCACTGGTGCGATGCGTCCATTTGTCATTCGAACATTAGAGGATGATTCAATGCTGCAGCTGATTTTACCAGTGCGAACATATTAAATCTCAGAAAGCTACTAGCATGCCGTACTAGTAGCTTTCTTTTCTCAGGGAGAATTATTTAGTAAAATAGAGATACATCATTAGAAAGTGAGAGAGTCGCATGAAAACAGAGGTTAAAATTTCAACTGAATACATTACGCTTGGCCAGTTTTTAAAACTAGCAGACGTCATTCAAACAGGTGGAATGGTAAAATGGTTTTTAAGTGAGCATGAAGTATATGTGAACGGGGAGCTAGAAGAGCGCCGCGGACGTAAATTGTATGCAAATGACGAAGTGGATATACCGGCTGCAGGATCATTTGTTGTTATTACTTAAAGTTGGTGAAACGTTTGTATATTAAAGAAATTACTTTAACAAATTACCGAAACTATACGAAGACAACGATTCCTTTTGAAAATAAAGTAAACGTCATTTTGGGTGAAAACGCACAGGGTAAAACAAACGTGATGGAATCGATCTTCGTATTATCTATGGCTAAATCTCATCGTACATCCAACGATAAAGAATTAATTAAATGGGATTGTGAGTATGCAAAGCTATCGGGCATTGTAGAAAAGCATAGAGGGCCTGTTACACTGGATTTAGTCATCTCAACAAAAGGGAAAAAAGCAAAATATAATCACATTGAGCAGAAAAAACTCAGTCAATATATAGGATCAATTAACACTGTCATGTTTGCTCCGGAGGATTTGAACCTAGTTAAAGGAAGTCCGCAAGTAAGGCGCAAATTTATCGATATGGAAATTGGTCAAGTTTCGCCTGTTTACATGCATGATTTAAGCAGGTATCAAAAGATTTTGCAGCAAAGAAATCAATATTTGAAACAGCTGCAGACAAAAAAACAAACGGATCTTTCACTTTTAGACGTACTTACGTTACAGTTAAGTGAAATGGCGGCGAAAATCTTAAAAAAACGTTTTGAGTTTTTACAGTTACTCCAACAGTGGGCAGAGCCTATTCATAAAGGGATCAGTCGAGACTTAGAAACATTAAAAATTGAGTATAAGAATTCAATTGATGTATCAGAAGATGCAGATTTGTCGAAAATGTTAGAAGCATATCATCAAAAGTTTGATAAAATAAAAAGTAGAGAAATTGATAGAGGTGTCACCTTAGCAGGACCACACCGTGATGATCTTCTTTTCTACGTTAATGAAAAAGACGTTCAAACATTTGGTTCACAAGGGCAACAGCGGACGACTGCTTTATCGTTAAAGCTTGCTGAAATTGAGTTAATTCATCAAGAAGTAGGTGAATATCCAATCTTGCTTTTAGATGACGTATTGTCTGAATTAGATGATTTTCGTCAATCACACTTGCTAAATACCATTCAAGGAAAAGTTCAGACGTTTGTAACAACAACGAGCATTGAAGGAATTCATCACGAGACCTTAGAAAAAGCCGCTACATATCATGTAGAAGCTGGCCAAATTCAAAAGGTCAAATAGCAATTGATCTGCCTAAAAACTTTTCGCAAGGCAATCTAGCTGAAATATGATATCATTATAGTTTTAAGTCTATATATTTCAACTCGTACCCTCGATTATGAAAATTTTGTGCATAAGTAAACAAATGGCAAATACATTAAAGGCTCCGTATTATTTCCACATAATATTCGAAAAACATAATACAAAATGATAAATACAGCAGTTTGCTGTTAAAAAAAAGTGTAGGTGATACATTTGACGATGGAACAAAAAGAAGTACAAGCATATGAAGCTGATCAGATACAAGTATTAGAAGGATTAGAAGCTGTTCGTAAACGTCCGGGGATGTATATTGGATCGACGAGCGCAAAGGGTTTACACCATCTTGTATGGGAAATTGTAGATAATAGTATTGATGAAGCGCTGGCCGGCTATTGCGATGAAATTAATGTTATTATCGAAAAGGATAATAGTATTACAGTCAAAGATAACGGTCGTGGAATTCCCGTTGGTATTCAAGAAAAAATGGGCAGACCTGCCGTTGAAGTTATCTTAACGGTTCTTCATGCCGGAGGTAAATTTGGCGGCGGAGGCTATAAAGTATCTGGTGGATTACACGGTGTAGGTGCCTCAGTTGTTAACGCACTTTCTACCTCTTTGGAAGTGCACGTCCATCGTGACGGTAAAGTTCATTATCAAAAATATGAACGAGGTGTACCGGCTGCTGACTTAAAAGTAGTTGGAGAAACAGATAAAACAGGTACTGTTATTCAATTCCATCCAGACGGTGAAATTTTTACAGAAACGCTTGAATACGATTTTGATACGTTAGCTAATCGTCTGCGTGAGTTAGCTTTCTTAAATCGCGGTATTAAAATTACGATTGAAGACAAACGTGAAGAAGACAAAAGACGTGAATACCATTATGAAGGCGGAATTAAGTCTTACGTTGAACACTTAAACCGTTCGAAAGAAGTGATTCACGAAGAGCCGATCTATATTGAAGGTAATCGAGACAACATTTCTGTAGAAATTGCTATTCAATATAACGATAGCTATACAAGTAATTTATATTCTTTTGCAAACAACATTCACACATATGAAGGTGGAACGCACGAAGCAGGATTTAAAACAGCGTTAACGCGTGTAATTAACGACTATGCACGTAAAAATAGCGTATTTAAAGACAGTGACGCCAATCTAACGGGTGAAGATGTTCGTGAAGGAATTACAGCTATCATCTCTATTAAGCACCCAGATCCGCAATTCGAAGGACAAACAAAAACAAAGCTGGGAAATAGTGAAGCAAGAACAATTACTGATTCTGTGTTTGCAGAACACTTAGAAACTTACTTGCTAGAGAACCCTATTGTGGCGAAAAAGGTAATTGAAAAAGGTTTAATGGCTGCAAGAGCAAGAATGGCAGCTAAAAAAGCTCGTGAGCTTACAAGACGTAAAAGCGCGCTTGAAATTTCAAACTTACCGGGTAAATTAGCAGATTGTTCATCAAAAGATCCTTCTATTAGCGAACTCTATGTAGTAGAGGGTGACTCTGCCGGAGGTTCAGCTAAGCAGGGAAGAAGCCGCCATTTCCAAGCTATTTTGCCTTTGCGCGGTAAAATTATCAACGTAGAGAAAGCGCGTTTAGATAAAATTTTATCTAATAACGAAATTCGTACAATCATTACCGCTCTAGGAACGGGTATTGGTGACGATTTTGATATTTCGAAAGCCCGCTACCATAAAATTGTGATTATGACAGATGCAGACGTAGATGGTGCGCATATTCGTACGCTTCTTCTAACGTTCTTCTATCGCTATATGAGACAGATTATTGAGCATGGATATGTGTACATTGCCCAGCCACCTCTTTACAAAGTTTCACAAGGTAAAAAAGTGGAGTACGCGTACAACGATCGTCAGTTAGAAGAGGTATTAGCTTCTTTCCCTGAAGGCGCAAAACCAAACCTTCAGCGTTACAAAGGTTTAGGAGAGATGAATCCTGAACAATTATGGGAAACAACAATGGATCCAGAGTTCCGTACTCTTCTTCAGGTGAACTTGCAAGATGCAATTGAAGCTGATGAGACATTTGAAATTTTAATGGGCGACAAAGTAGAACCACGCCGTAATTTCATTGAAGAAAATGCTCAGTACGTAAAAAATCTCGATATTTAAATGAACGGTAATACCCTTTATATTTTTATAAAGGGTATATAAACGTCAGGATAGAGATAGGTTCTATCCTGCGTTTACATATATATGAATTACTATACTGAACTTCGCGAAGGAGGTTCTTATCGATGTCAGATAAACCAAACTCTCAAATAAGAGAAGTAAATATTAGTCAAGAAATGCGCGCATCTTTTTTAGATTATGCAATGAGCGTAATTGTATCGCGTGCTTTACCAGATGTAAGAGACGGACTTAAGCCTGTGCACCGTCGTATTTTATATGCAATGAATGATTTAGGTATGGGATCGGATAAGCCATATAAAAAATCAGCTCGTATCGTAGGAGAAGTAATTGGTAAGTATCACCCACACGGTGACTCAGCTGTATATGAAACAATGGTTCGTATGGCACAAGATTTTAGCTATCGTTATATGCTAATTGACGGTCACGGAAACTTTGGATCTGTTGATGGAGATGCAGCGGCAGCTATGCGTTATACAGAAGCAAGAATGTCAAAAGTTTCGATGGAACTGTTACGTGACATAAATAAAGATACAATTGATTATCAAGATAACTATGACGGTTCTGAACGTGAACCAATTGTATTACCTGCTAGATTTCCAAATTTACTTGTAAACGGTTCAGCCGGAATTGCGGTAGGTATGGCGACAAATATTCCTCCGCATCAGTTAGGGGAAGTCATTGACGGCGTTTTAGCGGTAAGTCAAGACCCTGATATTACAATTGCAGAGTTAATGGAGATTATTCCAGGACCAGATTTCCCAACTGCAGGGCAAATTCTTGGCCGCAGCGGAATCCGTAAAGCTTATGAAACTGGAAAAGGGTCTATTATTGTTCGCGCAAAAGTAGAAATTGAAGAACAAAGCAATGGTAAACAAACTATTATTGTTCATGAACTACCATACCAAGTAAATAAAGCAAAGCTAATTGAAAAAATTGCCGAGCTAGCTCGTGATAAGAAGATTGATGGAATTACGGATTTACGAGATGAGTCTGACCGTTCGGGTATGCGTATTGTTATTGAAGTAAGACGTGATGCAAATGCAAATGTTTTATTAAACAACTTATATAAGCAGACATCTCTTCAAACAAGTTTTGGTATTAATACCCTTGCATTAGTAGATGGACAGCCAAAAGTATTGAACTTGAAGCAATGTCTACAGTACTACTTAGACCATCAGGTAGTGGTTATTCGTCGTCGTACTGAAT
>NZ_JAZAQH010000001.1:12500-30000 GCF_036227845.1 Priestia sp. LL-8
AGGTTGATATTCCTGTACCACCTCCCCGCCGTTTGAGTAATGGGGGGACGCAGTAGGATAGGGTAAGCGCGCTGCTGGATATGCGCGTTCAAGCAGTTAGGCTGATGAGTAGGCAAATCCGCTCATCATAAAGGCTGAGCTGTGATGACGAGGGAATTATAGTACCGAAGTTCCTGATTCCACACTGCCAAGAAAAGCCTCTAGCGAGGCGGGAGGTGCCCGTACCGCAAACCGACACAGGTAGGCGAGGAGAGAATCCTAAGGTGATCGAGAGAACTCTCGTTAAGGAACTCGGCAAAATGACCCCGTAACTTCGGGAGAAGGGGTGCTCTGGTAGGGTGTATAGCCCGAGAGAGCCGCAGTGAATAGGCCCAGGCGACTGTTTAGCAAAAACACAGGTCTCTGCGAAGCCGCAAGGCGAAGTATAGGGGCTGACGCCTGCCCGGTGCTGGAAGGTTAAGAGGAGGGGTTATCCTTTGGGAGAAGCTCTGAATCGAAGCCCCAGTAAACGGCGGCCGTAACTATAACGGTCCTAAGGTAGCGAAATTCCTTGTCGGGTAAGTTCCGACCCGCACGAAAGGCGTAACGATCTGGGCACTGTCTCAACGAGAGACTCGGTGAAATTATAGTACCTGTGAAGATGCAGGTTACCCGCGACAGGACGGAAAGACCCCGTGGAGCTTTACTGTAGCCTGATATTGAATTTTGGTACAGCTTGTACAGGATAGGTAGGAGCCTGAGAAGCCGGAGCGCTAGCTTCGGTGGAGGCGTCGGTGGGATACTACCCTGGCTGTATTGAAATTCTAACCCGCGGCCCTGATCGGGCCGGGAGACAGTGTCAGGTGGGCAGTTTGACTGGGGCGGTCGCCTCCTAAAATGTAACGGAGGCGCCCAAAGGTTCCCTCAGAATGGTTGGAAATCATTCGTAGAGTGTAAAGGCACAAGGGAGCTTGACTGCGAGACCTACAAGTCGAGCAGGGACGAAAGTCGGGCTTAGTGATCCGGTGGTTCCGCATGGAAGGGCCATCGCTCAACGGATAAAAGCTACCCCGGGGATAACAGGCTTATCTCCCCCAAGAGTCCACATCGACGGGGAGGTTTGGCACCTCGATGTCGGCTCATCGCATCCTGGGGCTGTAGTCGGTCCCAAGGGTTGGGCTGTTCGCCCATTAAAGCGGTACGCGAGCTGGGTTCAGAACGTCGTGAGACAGTTCGGTCCCTATCCGTCGTGGGCGTAGGAAATTTGAGAGGAGCTGTCCTTAGTACGAGAGGACCGGGATGGACACACCGCTGGTGTACCAGTTGTCTTGCCAAAGGCATCGCTGGGTAGCTATGTGTGGACGGGATAAGTGCTGAAAGCATCTAAGCATGAAGCCCCCCTCAAGATGAGATTTCCCATAGCGCAAGCTAGTAAGATCCCTGAAAGATGATCAGGTTGATAGGTCAGAGGTGGAAGCGTGGCGACATGTGTAGCTGACTGATACTAATCGATCGAGGACTTAACCAAACTTTAAAAGCGTAAGCTTTACTCAGCAAACTGTTACCTAGTTTTGAGAGAGCAATCTCTTGTCTGGTGGCGATAGCGAAGAGGTCACACCCGTTCCCATACCGAACACGGAAGTTAAGCTCTTTAGCGCCAATGGTAGTTGGGACTTTGTCCCTGTGAGAGTAGGACGTTGCCAGGCACTTGAAAAAAGACTAGCTATTTTAGCTAGTCTTTTTTTGTATGTTCATTTAAGTAACAAGAAATTAAGTAAGGAATCTTTTGAGCCGTAACCTCAAGGAATCTCAAGATAAATGGGTAATCTTTCGAAGAGTATGTATGCAATAATTCATACCACCACTCTGTTTCATAACGTGAAATCATACTTAAATTATAAAGTAATAAGTAATGTGCCAACATCTCAGGGAAATATAAGCAGCTATCTTTTTCCAACGGTGCATGCAGTGTGTTATCTTGGAAATTGTACATAAAAGGTGAACAATTATATAAACAGTTTGAAGGGTCAAGAATACGTACCTGATCTTCTGACAGAGACAATGATAGGCGGGAACGCTCTTTTAAAAAAGAGTAGAGCCTTTCGTGATTCATATGATAACACCGTGTAACTTGTTCAGGAATAGACAAAGAGGTAGCTGGAAGCGATCCAATAGTTGTTAAATGGGAAAATGACCTAGTACCCAAATTTAAAAATAATGTATCTAATTCCGGTACGCACGATAACAGGTAATTCATTGTATATTTACTACCTTCCAGTTGTTTCACATGAAACAATTCTTCTCCTACTTGCGAAAACAAACCGCTTTTTTGGATCTTAACTTCATCATCTAAAAAATCATAACTTTGTTTTTTTCTTTTTCGTGTTGATACTCCATGTGCTAATACCGCCGTATTTTCTGGATATACGGGGTTTTGTGTTAACAAACAGGCTTTTAACAGCTGTGACATTCCATAAAATAATAAAACTGGTTGAACTGATACAGGAGATTGTGCCGCAACTTGATAATAATTTTTACTGTGTTCCAAATAATAAATAAAGGGGTAACTGTTTTTAAAGCTATGTTGCTCTGCATCGCTATAATTCAATTTTTGATAGCGCTTTTTTAAAAAGTCTTGTACAAAAGGAACGGAGAAAAATAAATTGTAGGACGTCCAAACATCATTAAATTTATGCAACTAAATCACCTTTTCTTTTTATTAGAATTATCTGATATCTAGTGAAGTTATTGACAGGTACATATCTGCTTGTTAATCTACTAATAATATTCTGTCGTTTAAAGGAGGATTCTATAATGTGGGAAAGCAAATTTTCTAAAGAAGGCTTAACATTTGATGACGTTTTACTGGTGCCAGCAAAATCTGAGGTACTACCTAAAGACGTTGATATGAGTGTTGAACTAACAAAAACATTAAAATTAAAGGTGCCGTTCATCAGTGCAGGAATGGATACAGTTACCGAAGCTGAAATGGCTATCGCGATGGCTAGACAAGGTGGCTTAGGTATCATTCACAAAAACATGTCGATTGAACAGCAAGCAGAACAAGTTGATAAAGTAAAACGTTCTGAAAGTGGTGTTATCACGGATCCTTTCTTTTTAACTCCTGAAAATCAAGTATTTGCTGCTGAACATTTAATGGGCAAATATCGTATCTCAGGTGTTCCAATTGTCAACAACGAAGAAGAACAAAAGCTAGTTGGAATTCTTACAAACCGCGACTTGCGTTTCATCCAAGATTATTCAATGCAAATTGCTGATGTAATGACAAAAGAAGAATTAGTTACTGCTCCAGTAGGAACGACTTTAGAAGAAGCAGAAAAAATTCTACAGCAATACAAAATTGAAAAGTTACCTCTTGTAGATGACAATGGCGTATTAAAAGGTCTTATTACGATTAAAGACATTGAAAAAGTAATTGAGTTTCCAAATGCAGCTAAGGACCAACAAGGTCGCTTATTAGTTGGAGCAGCTGTTGGCGTAACGGCTGATTCAAATGTTCGTATCGAAAAATTAGTACAAGCTGGCGTTGATGTTATCGTTATTGATACAGCGCATGGACATTCACAAGGCGTTTTAGATACGGTTCGCAGCATTCGTGAAGCATATCCAGAATTAAATATTATCGCTGGTAACGTAGCAACTGCTGAAGGTACAAAAGCATTAATTGAAGCGGGAGCAAACGTAGTAAAAGTAGGAATTGGACCTGGTTCAATTTGTACAACTCGTGTTGTAGCTGGTGTAGGCGTTCCACAAATTACAGCAGTATATGACTGTGCAACTGAAGCTCGTAAGCACGGTGTAGCTATTATCGCAGATGGTGGTATTAAATACTCTGGAGATATCGTAAAAGCACTTGCAGCTGGTGGACATACAGTAATGCTAGGAAGCCTTTTAGCAGGAACGACAGAAAGTCCTGGAGAAACAGAAATCTACCAAGGTAGACGTTTTAAAGTTTACCGTGGAATGGGCTCTGTAGGAGCTATGGAAAAAGGAAGTAAAGATCGATACTTCCAAGAAGATAATAAAAAATTAGTTCCGGAAGGTATTGAAGGTCGTTTACCTTACAAAGGACCTGTAGCAGATACTTTATACCAAATGATTGGTGGTTTACGCGCAGGGATGGGTTACTGTGGTTCAGCTAACTTAGAAGCGTTACGTGAACAGGCACAATTCATTCGTATGACTGGAGCAGGTTTAAGAGAAAGTCACCCACATGATGTACAAATTACAAAAGAATCTCCTAACTATTCTATGAGATAATCATGAATGTTTAAAAAACACGTTTCCCTATTAGGGAAACGTGTTTTTTATGTCGTTAATCATGAATGTAACAGTACTTCTTTATCTATTTTTTTAAATTTTAGTATGATAAAATTACATTTATGTGAGTTTACGTTTGGAGGGTATAGAGTGAGAAACGCAGTACAGAAACAATTAATTTGTGTCATTGCTGTTATGTTAATGGCCAGCGTATTTTTTGTCTCTACACAAGCATCAGCTGCTCCTAAAACAGATGATATTGGCGTTGAAGCAGATGCAGCGATCTTAGTAGAGGCAAGTACGGGGAAAGTATTATACGGGAAAAATACGGATGCTTTATTAGGTATTGCAAGCATGACAAAAATGATGACAGAATACCTAGTATTAGAATCGATAAAAGATAAGAAATTATCTTGGGATCAACGTGTGCCAGTTAGTAAATATGCAGCTAAAATTTCTCAGGATTATGGATTATCAAATGTACCGTTAATTGAAAACCAAAAATACACGGTGAAAGAATTATATGATGCCATGGCTATTTATTCGGCTAATGGAGCTGCAATTGCTTTAGCTGAAGCTGTCAGTGGTTCTGAAGAAGGTTTTATTAAGTTAATGAATGAAACGGCAAAAAGATTAAATATGGGTGAATCAAAATTTGTCAATTCTACAGGTCTTTCTAATTCTTTGCTAAAAGGAATGTATCCAAAAGGAACGAAGGAAGAAGATGAGAACCTTCTATCGGCTCGGGCAGTTGCTACCCTTGCTTATCACTTAATTCATGATTATCCAGAATCTTTGGAAGTAGCTAAAACTCCTTCTAAGATGTTTAGACAAGGGCAACAAGGCGAAACAAAAATGAACAATTGGAATAAGATGCTCCCAGGTTTTTCAGCTGCCTACAGCGGCGTAGACGGCTTAAAAACTGGTCATACAGATTTTGCAGGTCAATGTTTCACTGGAACTGCAGAGCGTAACGGGGTAAGATACATAACAGTTGTAATGAATGCCAAGGAAAACGGCAAGTCTACGGAAGCTGCTCGTTTCTCTCAAACGAAAAAGATATTGGATTATGCTTTTAGTCATTTTCAGTTAAAAGAAGTAGTGCCTGCTAACGGTGAGATTAAAGGGCATGAAACAATTGATGTTGCTAAAGGAAAATCAAAAGAAGCTTCCGTTTCTCCAAAGAATTCGGTAAAGATTATTACTGAAAAAGGTCAAAAAGATCATACTAAAATCAACTTTAAGTTAAACGATAAAGTTATGAACGATCAAAAAGTTGTTGCTTCTATTAAAAAAGGAGAAACAGTTGCTTATGTAAGTGCAACAAACAGCAATCTCAAAGATCTAGGCTATGTAGGAGGTCAAACTACAGATAGCATGACGCCGGTTGTGACAAACGAATCTGTTGAAAAAGCTGGATGGTTCTCTCTCGCTATCCGCAGTATTGGCAACTTCTTCAGCGATATTTGGATGAATGCTGCAAATACAGTAGATAATTGGTTTTAATGATAACTCAAGAGAAAGAAGAGATACTACAAGAGAGTATCTCTTCTTTTTATTTTTAGATTTGTTTATATATAATCTATAAATTAGATAGGAATTTTCCGAAAAATGCGGTAAAATAGACACTAAGTTTTGAATTTTGTATATACACTAAAAATTATTGTGAAACACTTGATACAGGAGGAAGACAAACATGAATAACATTACAGGTACTGATCGTGTAAAACGAGGAATGGCGGAAATGCAAAAAGGTGGCGTCATCATGGACGTTATCAATGCAGAGCAAGCAAAAATTGCAGAAGCAGCAGGCGCTGTTGCTGTTATGGCGTTAGAGCGTGTTCCAGCCGATATCCGTGCAGCAGGCGGCGTGTCTCGTATGGCAGACCCAACAATTGTTGAAGAAGTGATGAATGCTGTGTCCATTCCAGTTATGGCAAAAGCTCGTATTGGCCATATTGTTGAAGCACGCGTGCTAGAAGCGATGGGTGTAGACTACATCGATGAAAGTGAAGTGTTGACTCCAGCTGATGAGGAGTTTCATTTAAATAAAAATACATTTACGGTTCCATTTGTGTGCGGTTGCCGTGATCTTGGGGAAGCATCTCGTCGTATTGCTGAAGGAGCTGCAATGCTTCGTACAAAGGGCGAACCAGGGACAGGAAACATCGTAGAAGCAGTACGTCATATGCGTCAAGTAAACGCTCAAGTACGTAAAGTTGTGGGCATGGACGAAGATGAGTTAATGACAGAAGCTAAACTATTAGGCGCACCTTATGAGTTATTACTGCAAATTAAACGTGAAGGTCGTTTACCAGTTGTAAACTTTGCAGCAGGCGGTGTAGCAACACCAGCAGATGCAGCGTTAATGATGCAGCTTGGAGCAGACGGCGTGTTCGTTGGATCAGGAATCTTCAAATCAGACAACCCTGAAAAGTTTGCACGTGCAATCGTGGAAGCAACAACACATTATCAAGATTATGAGCTTATTGCAAACTTATCAAAAGGGTTAGGAAGTGCAATGAAAGGGATTGAAATTTCATCATTATTACCAGAAAACCGCATGCAAGAGCGTGGATGGTAATTTAAAGGGAGTTTTGACAAAATGGTAAAAGTAGGCGTGTTAGGATTACAAGGTGCCTTTCGCGAGCATGCACAAGCATTAGAAGCAGCAGGCGCTGAAGCCATTATCATAAAAAAAGTTGAACAGTTAAACGAAATAGATGGTTTAATCCTACCGGGCGGCGAAAGCACAGCAATGCGTCGTCTGATCGACAAATATGACTTTATGGAACCTCTTCGCCAGTTTGCACAAGCAGGTAAACCGGTATTTGGTACGTGTGCGGGTTTAATTTTACTCGCAGGACAAGTCGTTGACCGTGAAGAGCCCCATTTAGGTGTTATGGATATTACGGTAGCTCGCAACTCGTTTGGGCGTCAACGGGATAGCTTTGAAGCTGCCTTAAATATTAAAGATATCGGTGAAGATTTTATAGGCGTATTTATCCGTGCTCCGCATATTGTAGAAGTAGGAGAAAACGTTGAAGTCTTAGCCATGCATAACGACCGAATTGTTGCGGCAAGACAAGGTCAATTCTTGGGATGTTCGTTTCATCCAGAATTGACAGATGATGCTCGCATGGCGCAGTATTTTGTAGCAATGGTTGAAGAAGCTTCAAAAAAACCTGTATAAATGAATTGCATCTTGTAAAGACTTGTAGTACATTATGATTAATAAAAATGATATTGGTATAAAGCGTTGATAGGAAATAGTAATAAGATTTTTGATTTCAAGAGAGTCGATGGCTGGTGTGAATCGATAATCAATTCTTATGAATCCGTCCTGGAGCAAGCTGTCGAAAAAGTAGTAGGCAGTTTCGGTTCATCCGTTATCTGGTTTAAGAGGAAGGCTTATTTTAGCTTTCAATTAGGGTGGCAACGCGGGTAAACTCTCGTCCCTTTCATGGGGATGAGAGTTTTTATTTTGCCCTTTTATACTAAAGGAGGTACTAAGTATGTTAGATTTAAAATTTTTACGTGCTAATTTTAATGAAGTAAAAGAAAAGCTCAAGTTTCGTGGTGAGGACTTAACGGACTTAGGTCGCTTTGAAGAGTTAGATGCAAAACGCCGTGAGCTAATTGCTCAAACAGAAGAGTTAAAAAGCAAGCGAAATGAAGTATCACAGCAAATTGCACAATTGAAGCGTGAAAAACAAGATGCTGATCATTTAATCGTTGAAATGCGTGAAGTAGGAGATCGCGTAAAGCAATTGGATGAAGAGCTTCGCAGCGTTGAAGAAGAATTAGAACTATTGCTGCTTTCAATTCCTAACGTTCCACATGAAAGTACGCCTGTAGGTGAAACTGAAGATGATAACGTAGAAGTTCGCAAATGGGGAGAAATTAAACAATTTGATTTTGAACCAAAACCGCATTGGGATTTAGGAACAGATTTAAATATTTTAGATTTTGAAAGAGCTTCGAAAGTAACGGGAAGCCGCTTTGTATTTTATAAAGGGTTAGGTGCAAGATTAGAACGTGCTCTTATTAACTTTATGATGGATTTACATATGGATGAGCATGGTTATGAAGAAATCCTTCCTCCATATATGGTGAATCGCACAAGCATGACAGGAACAGGGCAGCTTCCTAAATTTGAAGAAGATGCATTCAAGATTAAAGAAGAAGATTATTTCTTAATTCCTACAGCTGAAGTACCAGTTACAAATTTACATCGTGATGAAATTTTAAGCGGAGATCAGCTTCCAATTGCTTATACAGCTTATAGTGCTTGCTTCCGCTCAGAAGCAGGCTCTGCAGGAAGAGATACACGTGGTCTTATTCGTCAGCATCAGTTTAATAAAGTAGAACTTGTTCGCTTTGTTAAGCCAGAAGATTCTTATGATGAATTAGAAAAATTAACGGGCCATGCTGAAAAGGTTCTTCAACTATTAGGTTTACCTTACCGAGTTCTAAGCATGTGTACAGCTGACTTAGGTTTCACAGCAGCCAAAAAGTATGATATTGAAGTTTGGATTCCAAGTTATGAAACGTATCGTGAAATTTCTTCTTGTTCAAACTTTGAAAGCTTCCAAGCTCGCCGTGCTAATATTCGCTTCCGCCGTGATACAAAAGCAAAACCAGAGCATGTTCATACATTAAATGGTTCTGGTTTAGCAATTGGCCGTACGGTAGCTGCAATTTTAGAAAACTACCAGCAGGAAGATGGATCAATTCAAATTCCAGAAGTGCTGCGTCCATATATGGGAAATAAAGAATTTATTTCTAAATAAAAGTAGAAGATGTTCATTAAGAATTAATTCTTAATGAACGTCTTTTTTAAAAAAAATCAATAAAAGAGTTGACTTCATTATTTGTATATGATAAATTAATACTTGTCGATACGGAGGAATACCCAAGTCCGGCTGAAGGGATCGGTCTTGAAAACCGACAGGGGTGTTAAAGCCCGCGGGGGTTCGAATCCCTCTTCCTCCGCCATATTTGACTTATAATGCAATTAACATAGCGCGATAAATTGGAGATTGGAAAACCGTTACTTATAAGTAACGGTTTTTTATTTGTTAAAAATGCCGCTTTAATAGATAAAGCGGCATTTTTTTATAGATGACGACGTTTTAGCTTTTCATTATGTTGTAAAAAGCGAGCCACTTTTTCAACAATTGATTCAATTGAATCAGGATCCTTGATAAGGTCGTATTCTCTAATATCTAAACGAAGAATAGGACAAGCCGTAAAGTTATTAATCCAGTCTTCGTATCGGGCGTGCATCTCTTTCCAATAATCAAGAGGCGTTTGTTGTTCCATTGGTCGCCCTCTTTCTTGAATGCGATCTACAATATCTTCGAAGCTGCCTTCCAAATAAATGAGCAGATCCGGATGAGGGAAATATGGAGTCATAACCATTGCATCGAACAAGCTTGTATATGTTTCATAGTCTACTTTAGACATCGTTCCTTTTTCAAAATGCATCTTAGCAAAGATACCGGTATCTTCGTAAATGGATCTGTCTTGGATGAAGCCGCCGCCATACTCGAAAATTTTCTTTTGTTCTTTAAAGCGTTCCGCTAGAAAATATACTTGTAGGTGGAAGCTCCAACGTTCAAAATCCCCATAAAATTTGTCCAAGTAAGGGTTGGAATCTACTTTTTCAAACGATGTGCGAAATTGGAGAGCATCA
This sequence comes from Priestia sp. LL-8, assembly GCF_036227845.1. NCBI lineage: Bacteria > Bacillati > Bacillota > Bacilli > Caryophanales > Bacillaceae > Priestia > Priestia sp. LL-8. The sequence continues at coordinate 22,459 of NZ_JAZAQH010000001.1, forward strand.
GCCAATGATTGAGTCATTGTAGATTTCCCAACTCCAACTGTACCCGCTATCGTCAACACAGCATCATTAGGAATGTTGTATTTCGATCGTAAGTTTACCATTACATACTCCTTTTTAACATACTCTCTTGAACCTCTGATAAGATTCTATTTAAGTGTTGTTTATTTTGTACAAAATCTATTTCATCACCGTCATAACGTAAAATGGTTACATCAGGGTTATTTTGTTCAAACGCCGTCATAGCTTTTTCATAATCATCACTTAGCCTCGCAAGGTAGTGAGGATCGATGTTTCGTTCAATTTCTCTTCCACGCATTTTAATACGCTTTAACAAGGTATCTAAACTGGCATTTAAATAAATAATGATGTTCGGAGCTGGCATATCAGCCGTTAAGATGTGGAAGATTTGTACATATTTTTTATACTGTTCATCTTTTAACGTTTGCTCAGCAAAAATCATGTTTTTCATAATATGATAATCTGCTACAACAGGTTTTTTATAAGATAAGAACCCTTTTTGAATATCCTCCAACTGCTTATATCGATTACATAGAAAAAACATTTCGGTTTGAAAACTCCACTCGTTGATATTTTCATAAAATTTCCCGAGAAATGGATTTTCATCTACGATTTCTTTTAAAATTTCGAATTGAAATGCTTGTGCAATCTCTTTAGCTAGAGAGGTTTTTCCGACACCGATGGGTCCTTCTACTGAAATAAAAGGTGTGCCTTGCATTCATTTGCCTCCTTCATGACCACTCGTTCAAAAAAAACAGACAAAAAATATTTTAACATAGAGAAGGAGAATAAGGGGAAAAGAAATTTCTTTCAGTAAGAAGAATAACAAAAAGCCTACTGTTAACAGTAAGCTTTCCCTATTTATGGCTGTGTCACTCTTTTTGTAATTTTGAAGTTGTCTTCAATCAAGAGCCAGTTTTGCGGGAAATCTAAGCCTAGTTTCCAGTAAGCCATTCCTCTAAGTTTTAATTCTTTGATTAAATCAAACTTGGCCTGAATAGACCTAGCGTCTTCAAACCATACTTCGTGGGTGCGCTGCTGTTCATCTTTATACCGGAAGAAAGGAGCTTGTGCTTTATTGTCGTATTGAATAGCTACTTTATAGCGAGCTGCCAACTCAATAGCTCGTTGAGGACTAATGGCTTTGGCATATTCTCCTCCTGGTTTGTAAGGAAGTGTCCAATCGTAACCGTATAGGTTTTGACCCATGATAATTTTTGAACTAGGTATTTCAGATACTGCATATTCTAAAACATCACGTACGGGACCAATAGGAGAGACGGCCATAGGAGGCCCACCGCTATATCCCCATTCGTATGTCATCGGAACAACGAAGTTAGCAATCTCTCCAATGGCTTTATAATCATGTGCTTCATACCATTTGCCTTTTTGATCTCGACTTGTCTTCGGAGCTAAAGCGACAGACATAAGAAGTTGCTCATCTTGAAGACGCTTTTTTGCTTTCTGTAAAAATGCAATATAGGCTTCTTTATCTGCCGGACGCAAAAATTCGAAGTCAAAGTGAATGTCTCTGAAATTTTGTTCTTTCGCTGTTTTTACAATATTATTTAAGAGCGTATCTTGAACGTCTTTATTAGTTAAAATTGCTCGGCCGACTTCGTCACTGAATGCGCCGTTTTCAATATTAGCCAATACCATTAAGAAAATGACGTCATTTTCTTTAGCGATAGAACCTAAATTGTTAAGTGGAGGTGCCTTTAGAGAACCGTCTTTTTGCACTTCGAAGTTCGCTGGCCCGAGATAAGTAAGGTATTTTGCATTTTGATTAATCATTTTCTCTGTTTGAGGAGTGATTTTTCGATTGCTTGTTTCAACATATCCTAAAAACTCACCGTTTCTTTTGTTCGGGGAAGGGGGAATTAAGATACGGCGACCAGGTGTTAAGGGTGCTGTAACTGAAACATTGTTCGCATTGGCAATAGCCTGATAGCTAACGCCTAATTTTCTTCCTATCTTCCATATAGTGTCCCCAGCTTTTACTGTGTAGTAAGTACCGTTGATTGGAATAACCATAGATTGCCCGATGACGAGTTGATTTGGATTAGGTAATTCATTTGCTCTTATAATTTTCCCTGCGTCAATGCGGAACTGTTTTGCAATACTATATATACTGTCACCTGCTTTAACAGTGTAAATTTGCATAATAAAAAGCCTCCATTTCATATGACTTACTTCCATCATATGAGAAGGCTTTTTACTTAATTCATCAACTCGGTATGTTTGCAAATACGAGCATTTAATACGTTATGCATCATTCTCAAAGCAAAGGTATTGTCTTCATCTGCGTTTGAAGCAATACAATCTTCAGGCACAATTAAGTTATACTCACGCATATAAGCATCGTTGGCTGAAAAAAGCACGCATATATTTCCCGCAATTCCTGTTAAAATAAGTGTATGCACATCGAGCTGTGATAGCAAAATATTTAAAGCTGTGCCATAGAAGATAGAATGCTTTGGTTTAATTAAGAAGTAATCAGCGTTTTGTGGTGAAATATGATATAGAACGGGTGAACTTACCTCATTTGTACAGTGTGTTAAAATGGTTTCTAAGTTCGCCTGCCATAGCTTATAGTGGTCATTCACATAGATAATAGGGATATGTTGAGACGATGCGTACTGTTTTAACTGGGCGATGTTTTGAGCAATTGTTAAAGATTTTTCAGCAAGTATTTTGCCGTTTTTAAATTGAAAATCGTTTAGCATATCAATAATAATTAAAGCAGTTTTAGCTTTCTTCACACAAGGTCTCTCCTTTTCCTGATGTACATAGTAAGTAGTTTGACTCAGAAAAAATATAATATGTAAGGTTGGATAAAAAGTGTTAAATGATGAAAAGTATATGAGGTTGGCAATCGATGAAGCATTAAAAGCCAAAGATAAATTAGAGGTTCCCATTGGAGCAGTTATTGTTCAAAATGATGAGGTGATTGCTTCAGCTTATAACTTACGAGAAACAGAACAGCGATCAGTTGCTCATGCGGAACTTTTAGCAATTGATGAAGCATGTAAGAAACTAGGAACATGGAGATTGGAAGACGCTACGTTATATGTCACCTTAGAACCTTGTCCGATGTGTGCTGGTGCTATCGTATTATCAAGAGTAAAAAGAGTTGTGTTTGGCGCTTATGACCCTAAAGGTGGCTGCGCGGGAACATTGTTAAACTTATTAGAGTTTGAAAAGTTTAATCATCAAGCAGAAGTAGTAGGAGGTATGCTAGAAGAAGAATGCGGGAACCTCTTAACAACCTTTTTTCGTGAGTTGCGCCAACGAAAAAAGGCTGGAAAATAGAGCTAAAAAAGTAAGTTTTCTATAGCGGTTGCATTTTTGAATGAAAAGACGTATACTTGTAAATGCATCAACTTGATGCCCAAACTATTGGTTTCAACTTTGCCGTGCTAAGCGGGGAGGTAGCGGTGCCCTGTACTCGCAATCCGCTCTAGCGAGGCCGAATTCCTTCTTGAGGTTAGCTCATCTTAGGGCCTGCCTTAAGTAAGTGGTGTTGACGTTTGGGTCCTATGCAATGGGAATCTGTGAACCCTGTCAGGTCCGGAAGGAAGCAGCAGTAAGCAGAACCTCTCATGTGCCATGGGGTCGCCTGAACCGAGCTAACTGCTTAAGTAACGCCTGGGGTGGCTAATCGACGGAAGGTGCACGGCAGTTATATACATAAGTTTAGTCTACTCTGTTGGAGTAGGCTTTTTATTTTATCTCTCACTATTTTGAAAAAAAGCCTTATAATACGCTATAATGATAACTAATGAATTATATTAAAAGGAGAGGATGTAGTGGCATATCAGGCTCTGTACCGTGTATACCGTCCTCAAAGCTTTAACGACGTAGTCGGTCAACAACATATTATCAAAACACTTCAAAATGCCCTTGTCCAAGAGAAATTTTCGCATGCGTATTTATTTTCTGGGCCTCGAGGGACAGGAAAGACAACAGCTGCTAAAATTTTAGCGAAAGCCGTTAACTGTGAAAAAGCACCCATTGCTGAACCTTGTAATGAATGTGCAACTTGTCGGGGGATTACTGATGGTTCTATTTCTGATGTAATTGAAATTGATGCAGCCTCTAATAATGGAGTCGATGAAATTCGAGATATCCGTGATAAAGTAAAATATGCACCTAGTGCTGTTCGATACAAAGTGTACATTATTGATGAAGTTCATATGCTTTCAATTGGAGCTTTTAACGCTTTGTTAAAAACGTTGGAAGAACCTCCTGCACATGTTATCTTTATTTTAGCTACAACAGAGCCGCATAAAATTCCATTAACGATTATCTCTAGATGCCAGCGCTTTGATTTCAAACGCATTTCGCCAGAAGATATCGTATATCGAATGAAGGAAGTATTAGGTTCTGAAGAGCTAGAAGTAAGCGAGGATGCTCTTTACGAAATTGCGAAAGCTTCAGAAGGCGGCATGCGTGATGCACTTAGTCTTTTAGACCAAGCCATCTCGTATAGTACGGAGAAGGTGAGCTTAGAGGATGTTCTATCTATAACAGGAGCAGTATCACAGGCTTTTATTGTGAAGATCGTCCAAGCTATCTTTAACGAAAACATTGTAGAAGCGCTAGACTCTGTTGAAAGTTTGATCAAAAACGGAAAAGACCCAGCGAGGTTTGTAGAGGACCTCATCTTCTATTATCGTGATGTTCTGCTTTATCAAGCTTCTGAAGAAAATGCATATTTACTTGAAAAAGCAGCGGTTAACGAAGAGTTTAAAGAACTCAGTTCAAAAATGGATAGTGCCTTTATTTATAAAGTCATTGCTGAATTGAACCAAACTCAGCAAGAGATGAAATGGAGCAATCATCCTCGAGTGCTACTTGAAGTAGCTTTAGTAAAATTAGCTCAAAGTTCTACAAATCAAGAGAGTGACCTTCCATATCAAGACATTTTGCAAAAAATGAATCAAATGGAAGCAGAACTGCAGCAGTTAAAAGAAAAAGGCATTCAAGTTGATCATACAGCTCAGGCAGCGCAAACAGAGAAAAAACAGACAAGACAGTCAAGAAGTCAGTATAAAACGCCTGTTGGGAAGGTAAATGAAGTTTTAAAAAATGCCACTCGGCAGAATTTAGAAACGATTAAGCGATCTTGGGCGCAGGTGTTAGACACATTGAAACAACAAAATAAAGCTTCACATGCAGCGTTGTTATCTAACAGTGAACCAGTTGCGTCTTCAGATCAATCATTTATACTAAAATTTAAATATGAAATTCATTGCAAAATGGCTTCTGAAAATAACAACAATGTACGTGATAATTTAGAGAATATCTTATATACTTTAATTGGCAGCAAGCGTGAAATGGTTGCAATTCCAGAAAGCGAATGGGATAAAGTAAGAGAAGAGTTTCTTCAAGGACAGCAAAGTGATGGGGCATCAGGTCAACCACAGGAGGAAGACCCTGTGGTTGCAGAAGCGAAAAAGCTATTTGGAGAAGACTTAATCGAAATTCAAGAGTAAATTTAGGAGGAATGTTCATATGATGAAAGGCATGGGCAATATGCAAAAAATGATGAAACAAATGCAAAAAATGCAAAAAGATATGCAAAAAGCGCAGGAAGAGTTAGCTGAAAAAACTGTTGAAGGTACAGCTGGCGGCGGAATGGTAACAGTTGTAGTTAACGGTCAGAAACAAGTAATTGATGTAAATATTAAAGAGGATGTAGTAGATCCTGAAGATATTGAAATGCTACAAGATTTAGTACTAGCAGCAACAAATGACGCATTAAAACAAATGGACGATTTAACAAATAACACAATGGGTCAATTTACAAAAGGTTTAAATATTCCAGGACTTTAATAAGGTGGTTGCCACGTGCATTATCCAGAACCAATATCAAAGCTTATAGATAGTTTTATGAAGTTACCCGGCATTGGTCCAAAAACAGCTGTTCGCTTAGCGTTCTTTGTTTTATCTATGAAAGAAGATACAGTATTAGATTTTGCAAAAGCATTAGTCAATGCAAAGCGAAATTTAACCTATTGTTCAGTTTGTGGGCATATCACAGATCAAGATCCTTGCTACATTTGTCAAGATCAGCGCAGAGAGCGAAGTGTGGTATGTGTCGTGCAAGACCCTAAAGATGTCATTGCAATGGAGAAAATGAAAGAATATAACGGCTTGTATCATGTCCTGCATGGCGCAATTTCACCTATGGAAGGAATAGGGCCTGAAGATATCAAAGTACCAGAGTTATTAAAAAGACTTCAAGATGATGAAATTCAAGAAGTGATTTTAGCTACTAACCCGAATATAGAGGGCGAAGCTACAGCTATGTATATCTCTAGGCTCTTAAAGCCGACAGGAATTAAAATTACTAGAATTGCTCATGGGTTACCCGTTGGAGGAGATCTTGAGTACGCAGACGAAGTAACATTATCTAAAGCCCTAGAAGGTAGAAGAGAAGTATAACGAGGTACTTTCATATGTTTTTTAAAAGAAAAGGTTGGTTACGCAAAGAGTACGATGATGAATTTGTGAAGACTTTTATGCAAGTAAAGCAGGAATGGAGTCACAAAACTTCAATGGTAGAAAGAAGTGTAGATCCTTCAGAAGAGGTAATGGTAGATATTCGCTTAGCTAAAATGAAGTATCTTTTTCTATTAAAAGAAGCCAAGCAACGAAATATTTCAATTAACAGGATGTCATAGAGGCATCCTGTTTTGTTGTCTTTATAAAATAAGGATTTCTCTCCGTGAAATAGTGCTTTTTTTGAATGCTTGGACATACATATAAGGTAACTTATCTGCTTTAAGAAGGAGGCAACATGCTAAATCATCCCATTGTAGTTGTGTCTTTTTTAATAGGACTAATCATTCTACTCTTAGTAACAGGTGGTGTTGAAAAAATGCTTCGAGTCATTGGAAATTTATCGATTAAGTTGATTATTGGTGTTCTGCTGCTTTTCTTTATTAACATCTTTGGCGTACAGTTCGGTATTCATATCCCTATTAATTTCCCCACAGCCATTGTTTCAGCTATTTTAGGTATTCCAGGAATAGCTGCCTTACTTGTTATTAATAATTTCATATTATAATTTGGAAGAATATCCAAAATAAAAGTTTTCTGGAATCTTTTCGAGAAAACTTTTATTTTTTTTGAAAAAGTTGTTGACCAGTAAGTTATCAGATGTTATATTTATATACGTCGCTAAGACAGTAACGAAAAATAACTCGAAAATAACTTAAAGAAAAAAGTTGTTGACAAGTTATTCTTAAGGTGGTAAGATAAGAAAGTCGCCTTGAGACAAGAGTTCTTTGAAAACTGAACGAAATAGTAAACGTCAACGTTAATTTTTATTTTTTAAATGAGCAAGTCAAACATTTCTTCGGAGAGTTTGATCCTGGCTCAGGATGAACGCTGGCGGCGTGCCTAATACATGCAAGTCGAGCGAACTGATTAGAAGCTTGCTTCTATGACGTTAGCGGCGGACGGGTGAGTAACACGTGGGCAACCTGCCTGTAAGACTGGGATAACTTCGGGAAA
>NZ_JAZAQH010000001.1:40000-92500 GCF_036227845.1 Priestia sp. LL-8
AAGGGCCATCGCTCAACGGATAAAAGCTACCCCGGGGATAACAGGCTTATCTCCCCCAAGAGTCCACATCGACGGGGAGGTTTGGCACCTCGATGTCGGCTCATCGCATCCTGGGGCTGTAGTCGGTCCCAAGGGTTGGGCTGTTCGCCCATTAAAGCGGTACGCGAGCTGGGTTCAGAACGTCGTGAGACAGTTCGGTCCCTATCCGTCGTGGGCGTAGGAAATTTGAGAGGAGCTGTCCTTAGTACGAGAGGACCGGGATGGACACACCGCTGGTGTACCAGTTGTCTTGCCAAAGGCATCGCTGGGTAGCTATGTGTGGACGGGATAAGTGCTGAAAGCATCTAAGCATGAAGCCCCCCTCAAGATGAGATTTCCCATAGCGCAAGCTAGTAAGATCCCTGAAAGATGATCAGGTTGATAGGTCAGAGGTGGAAGCGTGGCGACATGTGTAGCTGACTGATACTAATCGATCGAGGACTTAACCAAAACTTTAAAAGCGTAAGCTTTACTCAGCAAACTGTTATCTAGTTTTGAGAGAACAATCTCTTGTCTGGTGGCGATAGCGAAGAGGTCACACCCGTTCCCATACCGAACACGGAAGTTAAGCTCTTTAGCGCCAATGGTAGTTGGGACTTTGTCCCTGTGAGAGTAGGACGTTGCCAGGCACCTGAAAAAGGACTAGCTAAAATAGCTAGTCCTTTTTTTATTATTCACAGAGTATAAGCTATCTACATAAAATGGGGTAAATGAACTGCATAAAGAAGTTGCATCTTGTCGATACTTATTTAGTGGAGGTGGAGAGTAATGGAAAAACAAATTAAGACATGTTCCGTTTGTCATGAACAGCATACAAAGGGTATTGAGGTGTTTTCCAGCTTTATATGCCAACACTGCGAGGTAGAGATTGTAGAGGTGGATTCATCTCATTTTCGTTATCAATTGTTAGTAGATCAATTAAAGAGAATATCAGGAGCGTTTTCTTACTAAAAGCCCTTTTTTATAAGGGCTTCTTTATATGGCTCAAAAAAATCATCTAAGTTTGTTATAATGAAAGAAAAATCAATTTTGATAGGAAAAATACTTACATATTCTTTTATCAAGTTAACAATGTTATATTTACAAAAAGTAAGGAATGGATGTATGGATACATATTTACCTTTATATAACCGTTTAGTAAGGCATAGCGAAAAGAGGTCACTCTCTTATCACGTGCCCGGCCATAAAAATGGTCAAATTCTACCTTCACATATTCAGTCTTCTTACGCAGACTTTTTGCAATACGATCTAACAGAAATTAGCGGATTAGATGATTTACATGAAGCAGAATCTGTTATTAAGGAAGCACAAGAGTTAACGGCAAAGTTGTATGGAGTAGATGAAAGCTTTTTTTTAGTTAATGGTTCTACTGTAGGCAATCTCGCCGCGATTTTATCTCTTTGTCAAGAAGGAGATAAAATTGCTGTTCAAAGAGATTCTCATAAATCTATTTTTAATGCTATTGCTTTATCAAAGGCATCACCTATTTTTTTAGCTCCTGAAATAGATTCAAAAACACATCTTAGTACAGGTGTATCCATTAAAACAATTAAAGCGGCTTTAGAGGGTTCTGACGATATAAAAGCATTTGTATTAACCAATCCTACTTACTACGGGGTGGCGCGAGATTTAAAGGAGATCATTGACTTTATTCATAGCTACAATATTCCTATAATTATTGATGAAGCTCATGGAGCCCACTTTATTTTAGGCAATCCTTTTCCGTCGTCAGCTGTGACGTATGGAGCGGATCTTGTTGTTCAGTCAGCACATAAAACGCTGCCAGCTATGACAATGGGTTCTTATTTACATATGCAAGGAACATTAGTAAATAGGCAAGCGGTGCGGCATTACTTACAAGTACTGCAGTCAAGCAGCCCCTCATACCCTATTATGGCTTCTCTCGATTTGGCACGGTATTATCTGCAGCAGTTTACTCAGCATGATATGGATAGAATGACTGACAATATTCATTCCTTTGTTAAAAAGATTAATGAGATTGATACACTTTCAACTATTGATGTAGAAACAGATCAAACTGCTACCGACCTTTTGAAAATGACGTTGACTTGTTCGGCGGCAACAGGATATCATTTGCAAAAGGAACTGGAAAAGCAAGATATTTATACAGAACTAGCTGACGTTAATTATGTATTGTTTGTTCTACCTTTAAGCAGCAGCTGGGATTTTAATGATACAATTAAGCGGGTTAGACAAGCAGTAGAGAATATACAGCGTAAGTCATATGAAAAACCACTAATCAAACCATTTCGTTTTTCAAGAGCAACGGTTCTCCTGCCTATGGAAGAAAGAAAACTAAGATCAAAGCATATGTGTTCGTTTGAAGAAGCGGTTGGGTGTGTAAGCGCACAATCTGTTATTCCATATCCTCCTGGAATTCCTATTTTAATGGAGGGAGAAACGATTACGAGCAATCATATTGACTATATTTTGCATATTCAAAGATTAAATGGTCATATTCAGGGCGGCTCTTGTATGGAAGAAGGAAAGATAGAAGTATTTAAATAGAGAAAGGAATTTATACATGTCAGGAACGTTTATTACATTTGAAGGGCCAGAAGGTGCTGGTAAGACAACGATCATCCATATGGTTCAACAAAAATTAAGACAAGAGGGCTATACTATTGTATTAACAAGAGAGCCTGGAGGCATACGAATTGCTGAACAAATTCGTGAAATTATCTTAAATCCATCTAACACGGAAATGGATGCCAGAACCGAAGCACTTCTTTATGCTGCGGCTAGAAGACAACATCTTGTAGAAAAAGTGATTCCTGAGCTAAATAAAGGGAATATAGTATTATGTGACCGTTTTATTGATAGCTCACTTGCTTATCAAGGAAATGCGCGGGGTATAGGCGTAGAAGATATTTTTGCTATCAATCAATTTGCTATTGAGCAAACGATGCCACAAGCCACTTTATATTTTGACATTGAGCCTGAGGTAGGATTAGAAAGAATTAATAAAGGTCGAAAAGATGAGATTAATCGATTAGATTTAGAATCCTTAGACTTTCATTACAAAGTACGAGATGGATATTTATCTCTTTTGAGTGAATTTCCAGAGCGTATTCGACGAATTGATGCAAATCAATCCGTTGAAAAAGTCTGTGAAGAAGCTTATAAACAAATAAAATTGATTTTAAAATAAATACAGATGATCGTTATTCTTGCTATACTATTCTTAACAAAAAAGTAAAATGAGGTGTTATTCATGAAATTAGTAATGGCCGTTATTCAAGATTCAGATAGCTCAAAGCTTTTAAATGCACTTGTAGAAAGAGGGTTTCGTTCAACCAAATTATCAAGTACGGGCGGATTTTTAAAATCAGGGAATACAACAATTATGATTGGTACAGACGATCATAAAGTAGATGAAGTACTTGATATTATTAAGGGCCAATGTGAAAACCGCAGACAGATGATTTCTCCTGTGGCACCGATGGGCGGTAATGCAGATTCATACATTCCGTATCCTGTTGAAGTTGAAGTGGGCGGAGCTACAGTATTCGTACTACCAGTAGATCAATTTCATCAATTTTAAGAGAGAAGATTTTAAATAGAAAGTGATGATTGAATGGGAAATACATGGGAACAGCTTGAAGCTCTTCAGCCGAACGTGTTAAAGATTTTGCAAAACAGCTTACTTAAAGAGCGAGTTGCTCATGCTTATTTATTTGAAGGAAGCAAAGGAACAGGTAAAAAACAAATTAGTTTTTTGTTTGCTAAAGCACTGTTTTGCCAAAATCCAGTTAATCATAGGCCATGCCATGAGTGCAGTAACTGCCGGCGAATTGATTCAGGTAATCATCCAGATATTCACTTGATTGAGCCAGCTGGTCTATCGATTAAAAAAGAGCAAATTCAATTCTTACAATCAGAATTCACAAAAACCGGTGTTGAATCTAATAAAAAGTTATATATTGTGAATCATGTTGATAAAATGACAGTAAGCGCAGCAAATAGTTTACTAAAATTTTTAGAAGAGCCTGGCAACGGAACTTATGCAATTTTATTAACAGAAAATATACAGCGCTTATTAGATACGATTATCTCACGTTGCCAAGTAATATCATTTCGATCTCTTACACCAGAACAGTTAGCTGAAAAACTAGTAGAAAATGGCCTTTCCGCAGTAGATGCGTCCATCTTGTCTAATTTAACAAACAGCATTGATGAAGCAATTGAATTAAGTAAAGATGAATGGTTTGGACTTGCAATAAAGTTAGTGATACAATTATATGAAGTGTTAACAACGAGACCTCAACAAGCTCTTCTTTTTATTCATGAAAAGTGGGTAACACATTTTAAAGAAAAAGAACAAGCTCATATTGGTTTAACTTTATTGATGCTTCTTTATCGTGATTTGTTGACGCTGCAAGTTGGACAAGAGTCTAAAATCGTCTATCGTCATAAAATAGAAGAATTAAAACAGCAAGCTCTTCAGACAACGCAGGAAAAAGCGATTTATCGCTTAGAGGTTATCTTGAAGGCCAAAAATAAATTAAATTCAAATATGAATCTACAGTTATTAATGGAACAGCTGGTGTTGGATTTGCAGGAGGGATAAAAGCTTGTATGATGTAGTAGGCGTTCGCTTTAAAAAAGCGGGAAAAATATATTATTTTGACCCTGGAGAACTTACAATTCCAGATGGTGAGTTTGTTATTGTAGAAACAGTTCGTGGTGTTGAATTTGGCAGAGTGGTTATTAATAAAAAGCAAGTAAGTGAACACGATGTCGTGCTTCCTTTGAAAAAAGTAATCCGCATTGCTGAACAAAAAGACAGGCTGATTGTGGATGAAAATAAACAAGCTGCTAGAGAAGCGTATGACGTATGCGTGCAAAAAATTCAATCACACGATTTAGATATGAAGTTAGTAGATGTAGAATATACGTTTGATCGTAATAAAGTCATTTTTTATTTTACAGCAGACGGCCGTATTGATTTTAGAGAGTTAGTTAAAGATTTAGCTGCTATTTTCCGTACGCGAATTGAGCTTCGTCAAATCGGTGTACGAGACGAGGCAAAACTGTTGGGCGGGATAGGTCCTTGTGGCCGTATGCTATGTTGCTCAACGTTTTTAGGTGATTTTGAGCCGGTTTCTATTAAGATGGCCAAAGACCAAAACCTATCGCTTAATCCAACGAAAATTTCTGGTTTATGCGGACGTTTGATGTGTTGTTTAAAATATGAAAATGATGAGTATGAAACGGCAAAAGAACAGCTTCCTGATATAGGCTCAACAATTAAAACTTCAGATGGTTCAGGACGTGTAGTGGGTTTGAATATTTTGGAAAGAATTATTCAAGTGGAACTGTCAGATCACGAACAAATTTTAGAGTATACTCTGGATGAGATCAATAATGAAGGTGCTGTTTCGTTTCAAGCCACAGATTAACGAGGTGGGCAAAGGTGGATAAAAAAGAGATTTTTGATTCGGTGACAAACATGGAGGAACAAATTGGTCATTTATATAAGCAGTTAGGTGAGTTGAAAGAGCATCTTGCTGAGCTAATTGAAGAAAATCATCACCTGCAAATAGAAAATGATCATTTGCGCCGTCGCCTTGACCAGACAAACTTCGAAACGAAGCTGAAAAATAGACATTCAAAAGCAAGCGCTCAAACAAAAGAGCAAAAACAAATTGATATCGGAGAAGGATATGACAATTTGGCTCGCCTTTACCAAGAGGGTTTTCATATTTGTAACATTCATTATGGAAGTGTGCGTAAAGATGGAGACTGTTTGTTTTGCTTGTCATTTTTAAATAAAAAGTAACAACACCTCTCCCTTTTGGAGAGGTTCTTTTTATGAGTAAAAGATGTAAATAATAGATGTACAAGGAGAAGAACGACTATGGTTGAGTTATATGGAGATGAACGTTTAGATTATCTATTAGCCGATGAGGAGATGCGCATTATTCAAAGTCCGTCTGTCTTTTCCTTTTCATTGGATGCTGTGCTTTTATCTCACTTTGCTTATGTCCCAATTCGTAAAGGTAACTTGGTTGATTTATGTTCAGGAAACGGTGTAATCCCACTGTTTTTATCTAAACGAACAAGGGGAAAAATCATTGGTGTAGAAATTCAAGAACGGCTACACAGTATGGCGCAAAGAAGTATTGCGTATAATCAGCTCGATGGGCAGATTAAAATGATACATGGTGATTTAAAAAATGCACCTCAAGAACTGGGTTATGGAAAATATGATGTTGTAACATGTAATCCTCCTTATTTCACCACATCCAATAAAGAAGAGATAAATGAAAACGAACATTTTGCAATCGCTCGCCATGAAATTCATTGTTCGTTGGAAGATGTGATTAGAGCCAGCAGCCAACTAGTGAAGCAAGGCGGAAAAGTGGCATTAGTTCACCGTCCAGGAAGACTATTAGATATCGTTACGTTAATGAGGCAGTACCGTTTAGAGCCAAAGAGACTTCAGTTTGTCTATCCTAAAGATGGGAAAGAAGCAAATACACTTTTAATTGAAGGTACGAAGGATGGAAGTCCAGATTTAAAGATTCTTCCTCCGCTGGTGGTCTACCAAGATAATGATGAATACACGGATGAATTAAAAAGGATTTTATATGGAACAAAATAATCATTATTTTTACGTAGTTGAATGCAAGGATTGTACGTATTACGCTGGTTACACGAATAATTTGCAAAAACGCATTTCTGTCCATAATGAAGGGAAAGGGGCAAAATATACGAGAGCAAGAAGGCCTGTTTCATTAATTTGGCATGAGGTGTTTACTTCTAAAACAGAAGCTATGAAAAAAGAGTATTGGTTCAAACAGTTAAGCAGAGTGCAAAAACAGGCTTACATTCGAAGGGAGCAAGAAAAGCAGAATGAAATCACAAAAAAGTTATGATGTATCGAATGAACGAGGCGTTTTATATTTAGTTCCCACTCCTATTGGAAACTTAGAGGATATGACATTTCGTGCGATTCGAATTTTAAAAGAAGTTGATTATATTGCCGCAGAAGATACGAGACAAACGAAAAAACTATGTAACCACTTTGAAATCGATACGCCTATTACAAGTTACCATGAACATAATAAACATACAAAAAGTGAACAGCTGTTAAGCGACTTAGACGGTGAAAAAAATATTGCTTTAGTAAGCGACGCGGGCATGCCTTGTATTTCAGATCCTGGTTATGAGTTAGTGGTAGCTGCCGTTAAAGAAGGATATACGGTTGTTCCGCTGCCGGGGCCCAATGCAGCATTAACAGCTTTAATTGCTTCTGGACTACCTACGGGGCAGTTTTATTTTTATGGATTTTTAAACAGAAATAAAAAACAGCGTAAAGAACAGCTTCAAGAGCTTCAGTATATTAAGGAAAGCATGATATTTTATGAAGCCCCTCATCGGTTAAAAGAAACGCTAAAGAGTATAGAAGAAATCTTAGGGAACCGATCTATTGTGTTATGTAGAGAGTTAACAAAACGCTATGAAGAGTTTTTAAGAGGAAGCGTATTAGAAGCAATTGAATGGACAAATACCACAGATATTAGAGGCGAATTCTGCTTAATTCTTGAAGGGACAAATGAAGAAGCACCAGATGAAAGTAATCTATGGTGGGAACAGCTCACCATTATCGAGCATGTTGATCACTATGTAGAAGAAGGGCTTTCAAACAAAGAAGCTATTAAGCAAGTGGCAAAAGACCGAGATGTGTCAAAGCGAGACATTTACAGTGAATATCACGTACATTAAAAAAAGCTGTCTATCATAGACAGCTTTTCGTTTTATTTAGAAGCTTGTAAAGAATCTTGAAGTTCTTTCATGATTTGTTCTGCACCTTCACGGCTTAGAATTAATTTGCCGCTAGCAAGTTGAATGTTATCATCAGATACTTCACCTGTTACTTGGCAAGTCATGTTTGGTTTGTATTTTTTTAAGATGATGCGCTCTTCATCTACATAGATTTCTAGAGCATCTTTCTCTGCAATTCCTAATGTACGACGTAATTCAATTGGAATTACTACGCGTCCTAATTCATCAACTTTACGAACAATACCTGTAGATTTCATGTTAATCGTTCTCCTCTCAGTAATCATTTTTCTATGTTATTACTTTCGTCATTATTCGACAATTTCAACGTACTTTCATAATACCAGCGTTTCCAAAACTAGTCAATCATTTTATATGTAAAAAAATGTAGCTGGGAAAAATTTTTTTCTCGACTTGTTTATAAGCTAATTGTGACCGTCAGTCAAGGAATGACAAGGGGTTTCATTGGAAAAAAGATTAATCGCCTAAATAGCTTGATATTAACTATTTTGAAGATAGGGTAAATATAATTCGACATAAAACGACAAAATTAGACCTATTTGTCGTTTTTATCGAAGTGACTTTTTGAATGAGGGTATATTTTATATAAAAATAGGGCGAAGCTGATACAATTAACAGGATTATTTTTTGGAAAAATAACGATTATTTAAAAATGAAGTGAATCCGTCATATTCCCTTGTATATAGGAAGAGAATGTTTTGAAATTATCATGTAAAATAGTATGATAGATAGTAGAATAAGAAGACAGGGTTTATATGATTACATCCATATAAATCAAAATGTTGAAATGGAATGTTGGAGGTTATGAACATGGCAGATGGAAATAATACATTTTATATTACTACGCCGATTTATTATCCGAGTGGTAAATTACATATAGGGCATGCATACACGACGGTAGCGGGAGATGCAATGGCTCGTTATAAACGTTTGAGAGGGTTTGACGTACGCTATTTAACAGGTACAGATGAGCATGGTCAAAAAATTCAGCGAAAAGCAGAAGAGAAAAACGTGACACCTCAGCAATACGTAGATGATATTGTATCTGGAATCAAAGAGCTGTGGGATAAGATGGATATTTCATATGACGATTTTATCCGTACAACAGAACCCAGACATAAAGAAATCGTGGAAAAGATTTTCGCGCGCCTTTTAGAACAAGGTGATATTTATCTTGATGAGTATGAAGGTTGGTATTCAGTTCCCGATGAGACGTACTATACAGAGCATCAACTAGTAGATCCAATCGTTGAAAATGGAAAAGTTGTAGGCGGAAAAAGCCCGGATAGCGGACACCCTGTGGAGCTCGTTCGAGAAGAGTCCTATTTCTTTAAAATGGGGAAATATGTAGATCGTTTACTAGCCTTTTATGAAGAAAACCCTTCATTTATTCAACCAGAGTCCCGTAAAAACGAAATGATCAATAATTTTATTAAGCCTGGCCTTGAAGACTTAGCTGTTTCTCGTACGACGTTTGATTGGGGGGTAAAAGTTCCAGGTAACCCAAAACACGTTATTTACGTATGGATTGATGCGCTTTCTAACTATATCACCTCTCTTGGGTATGGTACAGAGAACGATGAAAACTATCGAAAATACTGGCCGGCTAACGTACATTTAGTAGGAAAAGAAATTGTACGTTTCCATACCATTTATTGGCCAATCATGTTGATGGCACTTGATTTGCCACTTCCTAAGAAAGTATTTGCTCACGGCTGGTTATTAATGAAAGACGGAAAGATGTCGAAATCAAAAGGGAATGTAGTAGACCCAGTGACATTGATTGACCGCTACGGGCTAGACGCACTTCGTTACTACTTACTTCGTGAAGTTCCATTCGGTTCAGACGGTGTATTTACACCAGAAGCGTTTGTTGAACGTATTAACTTTGACTTAGCAAATGACCTTGGCAACCTAGTTAATCGTACAGTGGCGATGATTAATAAGTATTTTGATGGTGTTATTCCGACTTATGAAGGCAATGTAACAGAGTTTGATGCACTTATTGTCCAAGCTCAAAAAGATACAGTGAATAAATATGAAGAAGCGATGGAAGATATGGAGTTTTCAGTGGCTCTTGCTTCTATCTGGCAATATGTAAGCCGCACAAATAAATACATTGATGAAACGCAGCCTTGGGCGTTGGCAAAAGATGAGAACAAGCGTGCAGAACTTGCTTCTGTTATGACACATCTAGCTGAATCAATTCGTCACATTGCGGTATTACTACAGCCATTCTTAACACGTACACCTGAGAAAATTTTTGCTCAGATTGGTGTAAAAGAAGATGTATTAAAAACGTGGGAAAGTACGACGCGTTTTAATATGCTTAAAGAAGGCACAAAAGTAGAAAAAGGTGAGCCAATGTTCCCTCGTCTAGATCGAGAAGAAGAGGTAGCGTTTATTAAAGAGCAGATGCAAGGCAGTGCTCCGAAGGAAGAAAAACCTGTTGTGAAGGAAGAACCTTCTGAAGAGATTACGATTGATGATTTCATGAAAGTAGAGCTTCGTGTAGCGCAAGTTACACAAGTAGAACCGGTTAAAAAGGCAGATAAACTATTAAAGCTGCAGCTTGATCTTGGCTATGAAAAACGCCAGGTTGTATCAGGTATTGCCAAGTTTTATAAGCCTGAAGAATTAGTAGGTCGAAAAGTAATTTGTGTAACCAACTTAAAGCCTGTGAAACTGCGCGGCGAACTATCACAAGGAATGATTTTAGCGGGTGAAGATGAGAATGGTCTTTCACTAGCAAGCGTAGATCAAAACTTAGCAAACGGCACGAAGATAAAATAAGTATAGGTAAAAGGGGTGTTTCACGTGTAACATGCGAGGACCCCCTTTTATTCATGGAAAGGATCGATTAGATGTTATTTGATACACATGTTCATTTAAACGCAGAACAGTATGAAGATGATTTGCACGAAGTAATTAATCGTGCGTTAGAAAAAGGTGTTCAAAACATGGTAGTTGTTGGATTCGATGAACCTACCATCAAAAAGGCTATTCAAATAGCTGAAACGTATGACTTTATCTATGCTAGTGTAGGATGGCATCCAGTAGATGCAATTGATATGACGGATGAGCACTTAGCTTGGATTGAAGAGTTAGCTCAGCACCCGAAAGTTGTTGCTTTAGGGGAAATGGGATTAGACTACCATTGGGATAAATCACCTAAAGAGGTTCAAAAGGACGTATTTCGCCGTCAAATTCGCTTAGCACGCAAAGTGAATTTGCCTATCATTATTCATAACCGTGATGCAACGGAAGACGTGGTAACGATTTTAAAAGAAGAGCACGTAGAGGAAGTAGGAGGGATTATGCATTGCTTTACAGGCAGTATTGAAGTAGCAAAGCAGTGTATGGACATGAATATGTATATTTCTTTTGGCGGACCTGTTACCTTTAAAAATGCGAAAAAACCAAAAGAAGTTGCTACAGAACTTCCTTTAGATAAACTATTAATTGAAACAGACTGTCCTTATCTAACTCCTCATCCATTCCGCGGCAAGCGCAATGAACCTGGTTATGTTTCATACGTAGCGGAGCAAATTGCAGAGTTAAAAGGGATAACGTATGAAGAGTTAGCCGATATTACAACAGCTAACGCCAAAAAGCTATTTGGCATTAATGATTAAAACTTTTTCTCATATAACAATCATTTTCGTGTTAAAGTAAAGATAGGCGCAGAGGAGAATGTTATCCTCTGCCTTTTTCAGTTAAAATAACAGATAGATACTTTTTAATTTAGTTGATAATAAGATAAAACGTTGATTTCATAGAAGAAAAATGATGTGAGTAACGAGCATTTCATTTTTACTGAAAAGCAAATGAACAAAACTGAATGTTTTGGAGGAAGAAATGAAGATTAAAGAAATTATCGTAGTAGAAGGTCGGGACGATACTGTAGCGATTAAACGTGCAGTGGATGCGGATACCATCGAGACAAATGGATCAGCTGTAAATGAAGAAACCATTGAGAAAGTAAAATTAGCTCAAAAAACAAGAGGCGTGATTATTTTTACAGATCCAGATTACCCAGGACAGCGAATTCGAAATATTGTTTCAGAACGTGTTCCAGGATGTAAACACGCATTTTTAGATAAAGAAGAGGCTCGTCCTAAAAACGGCAAAGGTATTGGAGTTGAACATGCTTCTATTGCGTCTATTCAAAAAGCACTAAAAGATGTGAAGCAAGAGTGGATAGAAGCAGATATGGAGATTTCTCAAGAGGATTTAATCGTAGCTCGTTTGGTAGGAGATAGTAAAGCTAAGTCTCGACGTGAAAGAATAGGGAAGTTATTAAAAATTGGCTATGCCAACGGAAAGCAGCTGCATAAACGATTACAGATGTTCCAAATTTCAAAAGAGGAGTTTATTAAAGCTGTTGAGCAGATAAATAAGGAGGAAAAGGAATCGTGTTAAAAGATATTGCAACGCCTAATCGAACCAAGGAAATTTTAAAGAAATACGGTTTTACATTTAAAAAGAGTTTGGGACAAAATTTTTTAATTGATACGAACATTTTACATCGTATTGTTGACCATGCGGAAATAACAGAAGAAACGGGAGCTATTGAAATTGGACCTGGTATCGGAGCATTAACTGAACAGCTAGCAAAGCGCGCAAAAAAAGTACTGGCATTTGAAATAGACCAGCGTCTGCTTCCGATTTTAGCCGATACTCTTTCTCCTTATCCAAATGCAAAAGTTATTCATCAAGATGTGTTAAAAGCAGATTTAAAAGGAACTCTCGAACAAGAATTTGAAAACATAGAAGATTTAATGGTCGTTGCGAATTTACCGTATTACGTGACGACACCCATTTTGATGAAATTATTAGAAGAGCAGATTCCAGTACGGGGAATTGTTGTGATGCTTCAAAAAGAAGTTGCTGACCGTATAGCAGCTAAACCGGGAACAAAGGAGTACGGTTCACTTTCTATTGCAATTCAATACTATACAGAGGCTGAGACGGTTATGATTGTGCCTAAAACAGTTTTTAATCCGCAGCCTAATGTAGATTCAGCCGTTATTCGATTGTTGAGAAGACCGAAGCCCGCGGTAGAGGTGCAAGATGAAGCATTCTTCTTCCAAGTTGTACGAGCAAGTTTTGGACAGCGTCGAAAGACAATTTTAAACAATCTAGTGAACAACTTGCCCAATGGGAAACAGAAAAAAGCGGACATTGAGCAAGCACTTTCAACTGCTGAAATTGACCCGAAACGAAGAGGCGAAACGTTGTCTATTCAAGAATTCGGAAAGCTAAGTGATCAACTTTTAAAATCATTTCGCTAAATCATCACATTTTTATCATGAAGTCATAGGCTATGAAGAGAATTTATTTTTGAAGTAGCAAAGACGGAGTGAAGCATATGAACATCAAAATTGGTGATATAGTTACACGACCTTCTTATCAAAGAGATTTGCTTTTTCGTGTTATAGCTATTAATGACAGCGAAGCGGGGAAATATGCGACTTTAATAGGAGAAGACGTTCGGTTGATTGCCGACGCTCCTTGTACAGATTTAGAGGTTGTGGACGCTAAAGAACAGGATCAAAGAAAAAAACAAGAAGAAGAACTTTTAGAAAGATCCTTGGAGCTTATTCAACAGGATTATCGGCTCGTCCGAGAGAAAACTGAATATAGCATGACTAATGGATACAGCCATTCACATCGCTTATTTCAAATTCCTGGAAAGGTCCTGCACGTAGACGGAGACCCTAATTATTTACGTAAATGTTTATTGGTTTATGAAAAAATTGGTGTTCCTGTTTATGGTGTTCATTGCGTAGAGTCAGAGATGCCGGAGAAAGTTGGAAAGTTAATTGAGGATGTAAGGCCTGATATTCTGGTGCTGACAGGGCATGATGCCTATTCAAAAGGAAAAGGAAATAAGGATGATCTTCTTGCTTATAGACATTCTAAGCACTATATTCGAACAGTCCAAGAAGCAAGAAAAAGAGTTGGTAATTTAGATCAGCTGGTGATTTTTGCAGGTGCCTGTCAATCGCATTTTGAATTATTGATTCAAGCTGGAGCAAACTTTGCTAGTTCACCTTCACGTGTAAATATTCATGCGCTTGACCCTGTGTATGTAGTGGCAAAACTAAGTTTTACTCCTTTCACGGATCGTATTAATGTATGGGACGTCTTACGTAATACATTAACGGGTGCTAAAGGTTTAGGAGGAGTAGAAACCAAAGGGCTGCTTCGCACGGGCATGCCTTATGAAAGCGATGAGTAGAAATAAAAACAACTGGTTACAGCATGTACACGCATGATGTGCAACCAGTTGTTTTTTCGTATGAAGCCAAAGTATACGCTTAATTCCACAAAATCATTTTCGATATTTGCTAAAGATATACATATTTCGTTGAAAAACGAGCATAATAACAGCGAAATGTAGATTCATGTTGAAAATTATTTATTGACACAATTAGAGATAGATTGTTATAATTTTATGTTTTTGACTATTTTTCTAACATGTGTTACACTATACATAGTGAGGTGGACCAATATGGCGAAAACTTTGTCTGATATTAAGCAAGCGCTGGATTTGCACCTAGGCCAACGATTAACTTTAAAAGCAAACGGTGGTCGTAGAAAAACAGTAGAACGTTCAGGTGTATTAACAGAAACGTACCCGTCTGTTTTTATCGTTGAATTAGATCAAGAGGAAAACTCTTTGGAGCGCGTTTCGTATAGTTACGCAGATGTGTTAACGGAAACAGTGCAACTAAAATTTTTCTAAGAATGACATAGGCAATATAGCAAGTGGTGATGAGCAGTGGACATTGGTTTACTGCTTTTTTATTGGTCTTTTTTTCAAATTATATATGCATTATTTTTTATACATACTATACATATCGTCCTCGCGTTTCTTATGTAAAAGAGCGAGGAGATTCAGGTTGAAATTTCATTTTATACGTAAAGGAGCCATGTGCAATGTCAAGGCGTAGAGGGATTATGTCATCGAAGCTGAAAGAAGAACTGGCTAAAGAACTTGGTTTTTACGATACTGTACAAGCAGAAGGTTGGGGCGCTATTCGTGCAAAAGACGCAGGCAATATGGTGAAGCGAGCTGTAGAGCTTGCACAGCAGCAGCTAAAGCAATAGCATAGTGAAAATCAATGCTTATACGATTATTTAGAGTGAAATGAGGAAAACCGAAGTGTATAACCGCTTCGGTTTTTTTGTCCCAAAATGAAAGATAAAACAGAGTATTAAACAAAGATGTTTAAATGAACAGCTATATCTTGTTCATTTTATGATAAAATAGCGTTAAACTCGATAAGATGAAGTAGGTGAAGTAAGTTGAAATTAATGGTGAAAGCACCGGCTAAAATAAATTTGTCACTTGATGTGTTACATAAACGTCCAGATGGTTACCATGAAGTTAAGATGATTATGACAACAATTGATTTAGCGGACAGAATTGAACTTTCTGATCGTGAAGATGGACGAATTGTTATTTATTCTCATAATCGCTTTGTTCCAGATGACCAGCGAAATCTCGCTTATCAGGCAGCGCAGATTTTGAAGCGACGTTATAACATTTCAAAAGGTGTAAATATATTAATTGATAAACATATTCCAGTAGCTGCTGGATTAGCTGGAGGCAGCAGTGACGCGGCTGCTACATTACGCGGTTTAAATACGTTATGGGAATTAGGGTTATCATTAGACACACTTGCAGAAATAGGGGCTGAGATTGGCTCTGACGTATCTTTTTGCGTGTACGGAGGGACAGCTCTTGCTACAGGGCGCGGAGAGATTGTAGAGCATATTGAGGCACCTCCAAGCTGCTGGGTGATTTTGGCTAAGCCTGAAATAGGTGTTTCTACAGCAGATGTATATCGCAACTTAAGAATTGAAGAGATGGATCATCCTCAAGTAGATGAGATGGTTCACGCTATACAATCAGGAAATTATGATCAAATGTGTAGCCTTGTCGGAAATGTATTGGAAGCAGTAACACTGAAAATGCATCCGGAAGTAGCTCTCATTAAAGAACAAATAAAGCGTTTTGGCGCCGATGCTGTGCTCATGAGCGGCAGTGGGCCAACTGTATTTGGACTTGTACAGCATGATTCACGTATGCATCGCATTTATAATGGATTACGTGGGTTTTGCGATAAAGTTTATGCAGTTAGGCTACTAGGTGAACGAATAACGCTTGAATAAATCCGTATGTTAATGTTATATTTACATTACAATATTCGGATTTTCAGGAGGATGTTATGAAGTTTCGACGTAGTGGACGATTAATTGATATGACCAACTATTTCATTCAAAACCCTCAGCGCCTTATCCCTCTTACGTATTTTGCAGATAAATATGATTCTGCAAAATCATCTATCAGCGAAGATATGGCGATTATTAAACAAACTTTTGAACAGCAGGGTATCGGAACTTTGGTTACGCTACCAGGAGCTGCCGGCGGAGTTAAATTCATTCCAAAAATGACGAATGAAGAAGCCGGTCAGCTTGTTCAAGAATTATGTGGGTTGATTGAAAAACCTGAGCGTTTACTGCCAGGTGGATATTTATATTTAACTGATATTTTAGGGAACCCCCGCGTTGTGAATAAAATCGGTCGCCTGTATGCATCGCTTTTTGCCAACCGCAAAATCGATGTTGTGATGACTGTAGCAACAAAAGGTATTCCTATTGCGTATGCGGTTGCTCAGTATTTAGACGTGCCGGTTGTTATTGTGCGCAGAGACAGTAAAGTAACCGAGGGATCGACCGTTAGTATTAACTATGTGTCGGGTTCATCTAAGCGCATTCAAACGATGCTGTTAGCTAAAAGAAGTTTAGCGGTGGGGTCAAATGTACTCATCATTGATGACTTCATGAAAGCTGGCGGTACGGTAAACGGAATGGTTAGTTTGCTTGAAGAGTTCGATGCAACTGTTGCTGGTATTGGAGTTTTAGTAGAATCAGAAGATATTGAAGAACGTTTAGTGGATGAGTATGTGTCTCTTGTACAACTGACAGATGTAAATATCAAAGATAAACAAATTCGTGTACAGGAAGGCAATTACTTAAAATATATTTGATCAAGTAAGGGAGAGGAACATATGTTACAGGTTCAAACAAAAAATGCACCGCAAGCTATTGGTCCATATTCACAGGGAATTGTTGTGAATAACTTGTTTTACAGTTCAGGTCAAATTCCACTTCGTCCAGATGGTACATTGGTCGAAGGAGATGTTCAAGTACAAGCTACTCAAGTATTTGAAAATCTAAAAGCAGTTCTTGAAGAAGCTGGAGCTTCTCTAAATACAGTTGTAAAGGCAACCGTATTCATTAAAGATATGAACGATTTTGCAGCGTTAAATGAAGTTTATGGCGACTACTTCGGCGACCATAAGCCAGCACGTTCATGTGTAGAGGTAGCGAGGCTACCAAAAGATGTACTTGTTGAAATTGAAGTTATTGCGCTAGTTAAAGGGTAATTAAATTAACAAATTTCTAACAAAAAGCAAGTAACTTCCAATTGTTCACTTTTTTTGCGAAAATTTTCTAAAAATTTTTTCTGAATAGCAGGAAAACACAAAATTCTGTGGAATTAAGTATGTAAAGCTTCGCATAGAAAAAGGTGGTGAACAAGATGGAAGTAACTGACGTAAGATTACGCCGCGTGAACACTGAAGGACGTATGAGAGCGATTGCTTCAATCACATTAGATGGTGAATTTGTTGTTCATGATATTCGTGTGATTGATGGTAATAATGGCTTATTTGTAGCCATGCCAAGTAAACGTACACCGGATGGTGAGTTCCGTGATATTGCACATCCAATCAATTC
Organism: Priestia sp. LL-8; assembly: GCF_036227845.1. Classification (NCBI taxonomy): domain Bacteria; kingdom Bacillati; phylum Bacillota; class Bacilli; order Caryophanales; family Bacillaceae; genus Priestia; species Priestia sp. LL-8. The sequence continues at coordinate 57,683 of NZ_JAZAQH010000001.1, forward strand.
AAATACTCGCGGAAAGATTCAAGATGCTGTTTTAGCAGAATATCATCGTTTAGGTGAGGTAGAAGTTGAATTCGAAGAAGCGGGTGCTTCGTAAACATATGATACATTAAGAGTCTACTGAAAAGTAGGCTCTTTTCTTTTTGATTACCACTTATATAATTTCACACCTTTGTAAAACTTTAGCATTACCAAAAAATAAAATTCATGACTTATAAATGATTCCTTGAAATGCTGTCATTTTTGATATAATATTCTTAATGGATAAAAAGGTAAAATTGGAGGCCTGTTATGTCAAAAAGATATGCAGTCATATTGGCAGCTGGTCAGGGTACACGTATGAAGTCATCTTTATATAAAGTGTTACACCCTGTGTGTGGCAAACCGATGGTGCAACACGTAATTGATCAGTTATCACGTTTGGATTTAACAAATTTAATTACAGTTGTAGGTCACGGTGCCGAAAAAGTGAAATCACATGTTGGAGATAAAAGCTTATTTGCTTTACAAGAAGAGCAGTTAGGAACAGCTCATGCAGTAATGCAAGCAGAATCTTTACTTGCACATGAAAAAGGTACGACAATTGTTGTATGTGGAGATACTCCGCTTATTACAGCTGAAACAATTGAATCTTTATTAAAGCATCATGAAGCAACAAATGCAATGGCAACTATTTTAACAGCTCATGCAGAAGATCCAACAGGATATGGACGCATCATTCGAAATGAACAAGGGTCTGTTGAAAAGATTGTTGAGCATAAAGATGCCACGGAACAAGAGCGTCTTGTACAGGAGATTAATACTGGTACGTATTGTTTTGATAATGAGAAATTATTTGAGACACTTTCAAAAGTTTCAAATGATAATGTACAGGGAGAGTATTATTTACCTGATGTTATCGAAATTCTAAAAAATGAAGGTCAAATTATTTCTGCATATCAAACATCCGATTTTGCTGAAACATTGGGCGTTAATGATCGATTTGCTCTGTCTCAAGCAGAAGAGACAATGAAGAAGCGCATCAACAAGCAGCATATGTTAAATGGAGTGACGATTGTGGATCCTTCTAACACGTACATTTCAGCAGATGCTGTCATTGGCAGAGATACGGTTATTTATCCTGGTACGGTTATTCAAGGAACAGTTGTAATTGGAGAGAATTGTGAAGTAGGACCTAACAGTGAAATTAAAGACTGCAAAATAGGTAATAATACTTCTATTCGCCATTCTGTTGCTCACGATAGTGAAATTGGTCACGAAGTCACAATTGGCCCATTTGCACATATTCGTCCTCAATCATTAATTGGAGATGAAGTGCGCGTAGGAAACTTTGTAGAAATTAAAAAAGCATCTTTTGGCAAAGGTAGCAAAGCTTCTCATTTAAGTTATATTGGAGACGCAGAGGTCGGAAAAGGTGTAAACTTAGGGTGCGGATCTATTACAGTTAACTACGATGGGAAAAATAAATTTTTAACAAAGATTGAAGATGGGGCATTCGTAGGATGTAACTCAAACTTAATTGCACCTGTAACAATTGGTGAAGGCGCCTATGTTGCAGCTGGTTCAACCGTAACGGATGATGTGCCAGGAAAAGCATTATCAATTGCTCGTGCGAAACAAGTAAATAAAGAAAACTATGCTGAAAAGCTTGATATTAATAAAAAATCCTGACGGAGGTTTCACAATAAAATGTCAAATGTATATGCTGATGAAAATTTAAAGTTATTTACGCTAAATTCAAACAAGGCTTTAGCTGAAGAGATCGCAAAAGTAATTGGTGTGGAATTAGGTAAATGTTCGGTTGATCGTTTCAGTGACGGAGAAATTCAAATTAACATTGAAGAAAGTATCCGTGGTTGTGATGTATTTATCATTCAATCAACAAGTGCTCCAGTTAACGAACACTTAATGGAATTATTAATTATGATTGATGCATTAAAACGTGCATCAGCTAAAACAATTAACATCGTTATGCCTTACTATGGCTATGCTCGTCAGGATCGTAAAGCTCGTGCACGTGAACCAATCACTGCCAAATTAGCAGCAAATATCATTGAAAAAGCGGGAGCTACTCGTATTATCACATTAGATTTACATGCTCCTCAAATTCAAGGTTTCTTCGATATTCCAATTGACCATTTAGTAGGTGTTCCAATTTTAGGTGAATACTTTAAGAGTAAAAACCTTGATGACGTTGTTGTTGTATCTCCGGACCACGGTGGCGTAACGCGTGCTCGCCGTTTAGCGGAACGTCTAAAAGCGCCGATCGCTATCATTGACAAACGTCGCCCACGTCCAAACGTAGCAGAAGTTATGAACATTGTTGGACAAGTGGAAGGAAAAACAGCAATCTTGATTGATGACATGATTGATACAGCTGGTACAATTACAATTGGTGCAAGTGCATTAATTGAAGCAGGTGCAAAAGAAGTATATGCTTGTTGTACACACCCAGTGCTTTCAGGCCCTGCGATTGAGCGTATTCAAAACTCTACAATCAAAGAGCTAGCTGTAACAAACTCTATTGCTTTAACAGAAGATAAGAAAATTGGTAAAGTAACAGAACTTTCAGTAGCTCCGTTAATTGGTGAAGCGATTATTCGTGTTCACGAAGAGCAATCAGTTAGTACGTTATTTGATTGATAAACAGAACCTCTTTCCATTTGGAAAGAGGTTTTTTTGAAAAAAATTAAATGTGCTAATCCTTGATTTTAAAGGGATTTGGACGGGGTGAGCAAAGAAATATTGCTGATTGAAACGAGTTTTATGTTTAGCAGCCTTCTAAAAAGGGTACATTTTAAGTAGAAAACATACTGGAAGGTGAATAAAATGAGTATTTCAATTCAAGCAAATAAAAGAACGGATTTCAAAAATTCTACAAATAGAAAAATTCGCGACGAAGGAAACTTCCCAGCGGTTGTTTACGGAAATAAAACAGAATCCACACCTATTTACTTAAACAGTGCTGATTTTATTAAGACTATTCGTGAAGCAGGACGCAATGGAGTGTTAACATTACAAGTGGATAAGCAAAAATATTCTGTAATGTTACATGATATTCAAACAGATCCATTAAAAAACGAAATTGTCCACGCCGATTTCCAAGTGGTCGACATGAAGAAAGAAATTGATACTGAAGTTTCTTTATCTCTAGTAGGAGAAGCAAAAGGAACAAAAGAAGGCGGCGTATTACAACAGTCTCTATATGAGATTTCATTAAAAGGTTTACCGCAAGATATCCCATCATCTATTGATGTAGATGTATCAGACTTAGGAATTAATGATACAATCACCGTAGCGGATATTAAGGTAGATAAAAAGCTAGAAATTACGCATGATGCAGAAGATACAGTTGCTTCTGTACTACCTCCTCAACAGGAAGAAGAGCCAGACAGCGGCGAAGTTCAGGATGCTGAAGGCGATGTTGAAGCAACAAAAGAAAAAGATAGCGAAGAATAATATAAAAGACGTAACCAAAAGGTTACGTCTTTTTGTGTGAATTGATTATAATAAAAGTGATACTATATAGTAATGTAAAATATTAAAGACATTTACCTATTATGTACAACTTATATAGAGTGGAAAGGAGTATCTATTTTGAAATTAATCGTTGGTTTAGGAAATCCTGGAAAAGAATATGACCGTACTCGTCATAACATAGGATTTATGGCAATTGATAAAATTGCTGAACAGTTTATGATTTCATTAGATAAAACAAAGTTTAACGGAATATATGGAACAGGTATAATAAAAGGAGAAAAAGTCATATTATTAAAGCCTCTAACATATATGAATTTATCAGGAGAAAGTATTCGCCCGTTAATGGACTATTTTGATATAGACGTCGAAGACTTGCTTGTTATTTACGATGACTTAGATTTACCGTGCGGAAAAGTAAGATTGCGTACAAAAGGAAGTCCAGGCGGCCATAACGGAATAAAATCAATTATTCAGCATTTAAAAACCCAAGAGTTTAATCGAATTCGTATTGGAATTGATCGTCCGAAAAACGGTATGAAAGTAGTTGATTATGTACTAGGGCGCTTTACAGAAGATGAAATGGTTCATATGGAAGAAGCGATGAAAACGTCTGTACACGCGAGTGAAGACTTTTTAGGTAAAACGTTCTTAGAAGTAATGAATCGCTATAATTAAGTAGAATAAAATTTCTCTCAATCGTCCATACTAACACTAAAAGATTTGGGAGGATTTGTATGTCTATTCATTATTTCTGTAGACATTGTGGCTCAAAAGTCGGTATGATAGAAAAGACAGCTCACAATACAGAAGCACTCGGTTTTAATCACCTGACCGCAGATGAACGAAAAGACTTTATTCACTACCATAATAGTGGAGATATCGTGGTTAAAATTATTTGTGAAGACTGTCAAGAAGCGCTAGAACGAAATCCAGACTATCATCAGTACGAAACATTTATACAATAAAAAGCTTTGGTCTCAAACCAAAGCGTTTTTCTGTTTAGTTTAGACATATCATGGGAGGAGGGAATTCCTTTGCGAGGGATTAGACAGCAATTTGAAGAAAATAAAGAAATTGGAGCTGTTGTCAGCAGTTTAGAAGAAGGTTTGAAAGAACAGTTAGTAACGGGAATTTCCGGTTCAGCTCGATCTGTATTAATGGCACTCTTAAATGAGGATAAAAAATACCCCTTATTAGTAGTGACTCATAATTTATATCAAGCTCAAAAAGTGTATGAAGACCTTTTGCATCTTTTACCGGAAAAAGACGTTTTCTTATACCCTGTTAACGATTTAGTTGCTACAGAAGTGGGGATTGCAAGTCCAGAATTAAAGGCTCAGCGAATTGAAGTACTCAATTATTGGAGTCAACATACAGGTGGAGTAGTTGTAACACCACTTGCAGGAATTCGAAAGCTGCTGCCTCCTAAAGCAAGATGGGAGCAAACGCAGCTGCCGTTTCAAATGGGAATTGACATCGACGTTGATCATTATTTAAAAAGGTTAGTTGAGTTGGGTTATGAGCGGGCATCGATGGTTTCAGCTCCGGGTGAGTTTAGTGTGCGCGGAGGAATCATTGACATTTATCCGTTAACAGAAGAGCTACCTGTCCGAATTGAACTATTTGATACAGAGATTGATTCGATTCGTACTTTTACAATCGAGGATCAACGCTCTCAAGAGCAGTTAAAAGAAATTTCAATCGGCCCTGCTACGGAAATCATTGTGAAACAAAATGAAGTGGCTAAAGGAATCGAAGAGCTAGAAGCACAGCTGGCTTCGACGCTTCAACAAGTAAAAAACGCAGCGCTAAAAGCTACCTTAACAGAAAATATTAAAGGTGAAATTGAACAGCTGCGTCAAGGTCAGCTTCTTGAAAATATGTTCAAGTATTTATCATTCTTCTACGAATCGCCTGCTAGTTTACTAGATTATTTACCAGAAGGCGGCCTTGTCATCTTTGATGAGACAACTCGAATTCAAGAAACGTCTGATCAGCTTGAAACAGAGGAAGCTGAATGGATAACAGAATTATTAGGACAGGGACAAATTGTTCGGGACGTTCAATTATCTCACAAGCTCCCATCTCTTATTCAGCGAGCAAAACATCAGTTTTTATACTTATCGTTATTTTTGAAGCACGTATCGTATACGAGTCCGCAAAATATTATTAATATTTCATGTAAGCAGATGCAGCAGTTTTACGGCCAAATGAACTTATTAAAAAGTGAAATTGAACGTTGGAAAAATGCTAATTATACGGTAGTCCTCTTAGGAGCAGATAAAGAGCGCGTAAAAAAACTTGAAAGTGTGCTAGCAGATTATGATATTGACTCATCTATTTTAGATGGAAATGGTCAGCTTGTGCCAGGTCTTGTTCAAATTATTGAAGGCGATTTACAAATGGGCTTTGAACTGCCAATGCAAAAATTAGCCGTTTTAACTGAGGAAGAATTGTTTAAAAAACGGGTAAAGAAATCAAAGCGTCGTCAAAAGCTTTCCAATGCAGAGCGTATTAAAAGTTATTCAGAGTTAAACGTAGGTGACTATGTCGTTCACGTGAACCACGGTATTGGCCGTTATTTAGGAATGGAAACGTTAGAGATTAACGGTAATCATAAAGATTATATCCATATCAAATATGAAGGCTCTGACAAGCTGTATGTTCCTGTTGAACAGATTGATCAAGTACAAAAATATGTAGGCTCTGAAGGGAAAGAGCCAAAAGTATATAAACTTGGCGGAAATGACTGGAAGAAAGTGAAACGAAAAGTTGAGTCTTCTGTTCAAGACATCGCTGATGACTTAATTAAACTGTATGCAGAGCGTGAAGCAAGTAAAGGTTATGCATTTTCCCCGGATGGCGATTTACAGAGGGAATTTGAAACAGCTTTCCCTTATCAAGAAACCGAAGATCAGCTTCGTTCTGTACAAGAAATTAAAAAGGATATGGAACATGAAAGGCCAATGGATCGTCTGCTTTGTGGAGACGTTGGATACGGAAAAACGGAAGTAGCCATTCGTGCTGCGTTTAAAGCTGTGACAGATGGAAAACAAGTGGCTATTTTAGTGCCAACCACTATTTTAGCTCAGCAGCATTATGAAACCATCCGTGAGCGTTTTCAAGACTATCCAATCAATATAGGGCTATTGAGTCGCTTTCGCAGCCGTAAACAGCAGCAAGAAACAATTAAAGGGCTAAAAAATGGGACCGTAGATGTAGTGATTGGTACACATCGTTTACTATCTAAAGACGTAATTTATAAAGATTTAGGGTTGTTAGTTATCGATGAAGAGCAGCGTTTTGGTGTAACGCACAAGGAAAAAATTAAGCAAATGAAAGCAAACGTTGATGTCCTTACACTTACAGCAACACCTATTCCACGAACATTACATATGTCCATGTTGGGCGTAAGGGATTTGTCTGTTATTGAAACGCCGCCTGAAAATCGTTTTCCGGTTCAAACATATGTAGTAGAGTATAACCCGGTTCTGGTTCGTGAAGCGATTGAGCGTGAGTTAGCGCGTGATGGCCAAGTTTACTTTTTATATAATCGCGTAGAAGATATTGAACGAAAAGCAGAAGAAATTTCGATGCTCGTGCCTGATGCCAGGGTAACGTATGCCCACGGAAAAATGAATGAAACAGAACTCGAAGCGGTTATCTTAAGCTTTTTAGAAGGCGAATATGACGTGATTGTGAGTACAACCATTATCGAAACAGGAGTAGATATTCCAAATGTAAATACGCTCATTGTCAATAATGCTGATAAGATGGGATTATCACAACTGTATCAATTAAGAGGGCGCGTAGGTCGTTCAAATCGCGTGGCATATGCGTACTTTACGTATCATAAAGACAAAGTACTGACAGAAGTAGCTGAAAAGCGTCTGCAAGCTATTAAAGAATTCACTGAATTAGGTTCTGGTTTTAAAATTGCTATGCGTGATCTTTCAATACGTGGCGCCGGAAACTTACTGGGTGCTCAGCAGCATGGATTTATCGATTCTGTCGGTTTCGATCTCTATTCACAAATGCTTAAAGAAGCGATAGAGGAAAGACGCGGGTCTGACGGAGAAAGTGTGAAATTTAATGTGGAAATGAATCTGGACTTAGACGCGTATATCCCTGATCAGTACATTACAGACGGCCGCTTGAAAATTGAGATGTATAAGCGCTTTAGAGGAATTGAAGCACTAGAGGATATTCAAGAGTTGCAGGATGAAATGATTGATCGTTTTGGAGAGTATCCGGCTGAGGTTGAGTATTTGTTTAAAGTAGCTGAAACAAAAGTATATGCAACGCAGAACTTAGTAGAATCTATTCTTCAGTCAAAACAAGAAATTTCTATTCTGCTGTCTGAAGAAGCGAGCTCAACGATAGACGGTCAAAAATTATTCATGCTAGGTGATCAATTTGGCAGAATGGTCAGCTTAGGTATGGAAGGCAAGAAAGTAAAATTAGTGGTTAATGTAAAAGGACTTGCTCAAAAAGAATGGCTCAATATTGTGTATCAGTTAGTAAAAGGAGTAGCCACTGTTAAAAAAGAACAAGTTACAAATTAAAAAGAAGGCTCATTTTTGAGCCTTCTTTTTGTATAGTCAAAATAAAAATATCCAAATCCCCATGTTTTGGCGGTTTTTTGGACATTTTTTTAATAAAAGCACACTTTTTAACAAAAAAAGAGATGGTTGGTGAATAGAAGTTGTAGAGTGAAGAATACTAACCTCAACAAAGGTGAACCTTTTATCATATAGCCATCAGTGATATTCACCAACTATTTTAATCATCATATGAAAGAGAGGCTTCAATGAATGAAAGCAACAGGTATTGTTCGTCGTATTGATGATTTGGGTCGCGTTGTGATTCCAAAAGAAATTAGAAGAACGCTTCGCATCCGAGAGGGAGATCCGCTAGAGATTTTCGTCGATCGCGATGGAGAGGTTATTTTAAAGAAATATTCGCCAATTAGTGAATTGGGAGACTTTGCAAAAGAGTATGGCGAAGCGCTATACGATAGCTTAGGTCATCCTGTACTTATTTGTGACCGCGATGTATTTATTGCGGTAGCAGGAAGTTCTAAAAAAGAATACTTAAATAAAAACATTAGTTCGTTAGTAGAATCTGTTATGGAAAGCCGCAGTTCTTCTTTAGTAACTGATGGGAAAAACCTTGAATTTGTCGATGGATACGAAGAAAATATTTCTTCTTACACAATCGGTCCGATTATTGCAAATGGAGATCCGATTGGAGCCGTTGTCATTTTCTCGAAAGATAAGTCTCTTGGTGAAGTAGAGCATAAAGCAGCCGAAACGGCAGCTAGCTTCTTATCTCGTCAAATGGAGCAGTAAGCGTAATTATCTTTATTTTACATTATTTACTGAAAAGGTAGCAGTTTCTGCTGCCTTTTTTCATGCTGTCTTACCTTAGAAATAAAGAGAACATGATATAATGGTACGGTATTTTATTTATTGGAAAGTGCAGGATGTTTTATAAGAACAAAGCTCTATTCTATTGCGGTTAGCGTCTAATAAAAAGAGTTGTTCACATAATTACAAGCTGCAGGTGAAAGGTGTAGGAATGCAGAAACAATCAAAGCTCTATTCTATTTTTAACGGTGCTATCATTTTAACGCTCGCAGGTTTATTTACGAAAATCTTAAGTGCTACTTACCGTATTCCATATCACCATATTGCGGGAGATATAGGTTTTTATATCTATCAGCAAGTTTATCCGCTATATGGAATTGCGCTACAGCTAGGTACATATGGTTTCCCTGTAATTATTTCAAAGTTAGTAGCTGAGTATGCGGTAACAAATCGGAGAAAGGAAATCCGAGGAATACTTCAAGTTTCGTTTGCTTTTTTGTTTGTAGTAGGCTGCACGATATTTGCGTTTGAATATATTTTCGCAGAAACGATTGCCGAGTGGATGGGAGATCGTAAGTTAACGGTTCTCATTCAAATTATTTCATTTTCCTTTTTACTTATTCCGTTTATTGCTGTTATTCGTGGTTATTATCAAGGACTACATAATATGTTTCCTACAGCGCTGTCTCAAATTGCAGAACAAGTTGTACGAGTAGGGACTATTTTGTGCCTGTCTATTTTCTTGATCCAACATGGGTATGATTTATATACTGCAGGGGCGGGAGCTATTTTTGGTTCTATAACAGGTGGTATAACATCCCTTATTATTTTATTTTTATTTGTTTTTAGAACAAAAACGAATTCTAAGGGAGTATTTCAACGCATAAAAAAAGCAGACATCAAGAAAATATTTAAAATCCTTGTTATTCAAGGCTTATTAATTTGTATTAGCGGTATGGGTCTGCTGTTTATCCAGCTTATTGACTCCTTTACTTTATATTCTAGTCTGACGGCGCACGGCATGGCTGAACAGGCAGCAAAAGTTTCAAAAGGTATTTATGACCGTGGACTTCCGTTGATTCAATTAGGTACAGTAGTAGGTACAGCTTTTTCACTTTCGCTTGTACCCGTTATTTCTTCAGCCATCGCGAAAAAGAACCTGTCATTTGTGGTTGAAAAAGTTCAGCTGTCTCTCCGACTATCGCTTGTAGTCGGAGTTGGAGCAGCCTTTGGCTTGATTGCGCTGATGAAACCCATTAATATGCTTTTATATAGTAACTCCGACGGAACGGACGTTTTACAAATTTTGAGCTTGTTAGTTATATTTACAACCGTAGCAGCAACTGCTGGAGCTGTGCTGCAGGGGATGGGAGCTGTTTTCGCGCCTGTGATAGCCGTTATCGCTGGCATGGCAGTCAAACTGATATTGAACCTTTGGCTAATACCAGATTTTCAAACTATAGGAGCAGCCATTGCTTCCTCAGCTGGATTCGCTATCGTTGCAGCAATCAATCTATTTTGTCTATATAAAAAGCTTGCTGTACCTCTTGTTCCGAAAAAGGCGAGTGGCGGTATTTTTATAACGGGCATAGCAATGGTCGTTCTTTTGCAAAGCTATTTATTTTGTTTACATCACTTTGTATGGTCTAATGGTTTAGATACAAGCAAACAAGTGGTTGAAACAGGAGCTGGTGTTTTAATAGGCGGTTTGTTTTATTTGTTTATCATTATGAAACAACATATTTTTACCAAAGAGGAATTACGTTTACTTCCAATGGGAAGTGTTTTAGCTAAATACGTATTAAAAAATAAATAAGAAGGTGAAGCAATGACAGGTAAAGTAACAGTTATTGGTTTAGGAGCAGGCGACTTAGAACAGCTACCTGTAGGTATTTATCGCTTGCTACAGCAGGAGAAGCATATTTATATGCGCACAAAAGAACATCCTGTAATCAAAGAATTAGAAAGTGAAGGCTTGACGTATGTATCCTATGATGACATATACGAATCGTATGATGCATTTGAAGAGGTATATGAACATATATCAAATGATTTAATCGATAAAGCTTCAATAGAAGAAGTGGTGTATGCCGTTCCCGGGCACCCTTTAGTGGCAGAACGTACAGTTCAATTACTTTTACAAAAAGGAAAAGAACGAGGCATTCCTGTTGAAATTAAAGGAGGACAAAGCTTCTTAGACCCAATTTTTGGTGCGCTAAAGATCGATCCTATTGAAGGGTTTCAGCTGCTAGACGGAACAGACTTAAAGCGAAGCGAAATAGAGTTAACAGGTCATGTTCTAATTGCTCAAGTATACGATCAGTTCGTTGCCTCAGAGGTAAAGCTCACGCTGATGGAACATGTTCCTGATGATTACCTCGTTTACATTGTAACAGCAGCGGGAAGCAGTGAAGAAAAAATCCAGCCGGTCAAGCTGTATGAATTGGATAGAGAAATGTCGCTCAATAACTTAACGACTATTTATGTCCCTCCAGTAGCAGACGAAACAATTTTATATCATCAATTTGACGCATTCAGAAGGATTATTGCCACGCTTAGAGGGCCAAACGGATGTCCTTGGGATCAAAAACAAACGCATGAATCGCTCAAGCGCTATTTGCTAGAAGAGTCTTATGAGTTATTAGATGCAATTGACCGTCAAGATGACGATAATATGATTGAAGAGCTCGGTGATGTATTGCTGCAAGTATTGCTTCATGCACAAATCGGTGAAGATGAAGGAATGTTTTCAATTGATGATGTCATTCGCAGTGTTTCAGAGAAAATGGTAAGACGCCATCCGCATGTGTTTGGGGACGTGAGCGTGAATGATGCAGATGAGGTCTTAAAGAATTGGGATGAAATCAAAAAAGAAGAAAAAGGAGAGGAACCTTCGTCTCTGTTAGCTTCTGTACCTGAGGCTATGCCTTCTTTAATGAAAGCGCATGGATACCAAAAACAAGCTGCAAAAGTTGGTTTCGATTGGTCAGAAGTTGAACCTATGTGGGAAAAAGTACAGGAAGAACTTGCTGAATTCCAAGAGGAAGTACAGCATGCTGATAAAGAAAAAATGAGCGATGAATTTGGAGATATTTTATTTGCTTTAGTGAATATTGCAAGATTTTATAAAATTGACTCTGAAGCTGCATTAGCTAAAACGAATACAAAATTTTTAAATCGATTTCAATATATTGAAGAAAAAGTGAGAGCTTCTGAAAAACCATTTGAATCTTTTTCGTTAGAAGAGTTAGACGAATTTTGGGAAGAAGCCAAAAAAACAGGTTTGTAAAACAGAAAGGTGAGGGAATTATGAGGTTAGATAAATTTTTAAAAGTATCACGTTTAATTAAGCGCCGTACATTAGCAAAAGAAGTATCAGACAAGGGCCGTATTACTATTAATGGTATCGTTGCAAAAGCAAGCACAAATGTGAAAGTAGGAGATGAATTAGCGATCACATTTGGCACGAAGAAAATTACCGTTAAAATAGAGGCTCTTCAAGAAGCAGCTAAAAAAGAAGAAGCAGCTAATTTGTACTCAATTGTCAAAGAAGAGCGTATTTCATCTGAAGTATAACTGATGAAGGCTTGTTCTAAATCACCTTTCTCATTCATATGTTTTAAACAACAGATAACAAGAGCGAATGCTCTTAATGAATGAGGTGGGGATGAAGATATGAGCCAATTTTACGAAACAAGCAATTCAAACAAAGACCATACTCCAAATCATGATTTAGTGATGAAGGGTCGGCGTCTCTTAGATATCACGGGTGTGAAGCAGGTAGAGAGCTTTGACAATGAGGAATTTTTACTTGAAACAGTGATGGGTTTCTTGTCAGTTAGAGGGCAAAATCTGCAAATGAAAAATTTAGACGTTGATCAAGGAATTGTATCGATAAAAGGAAAAATCTTTGATATAGTTTACTTAGATGAGAACCAATCGGAGAAGGCTAAAGGATTCTTTAGTAAGTTGTTTCGATGAGTTTAAACATTCAGCTCTATACAATGCTTGCGATGGTATCGATGGGAAGCGGTTTAGGTGCTTCTCTCGATACTTATCGTTACTTTGTTAATCGCTCTAAATCACGCTCATGGTTTGTATTTGTGAATGACGTATTGTTTTGGATGGTGCAAGCTCTTCTCATTTTTTATGTGTTGTTTTTAGTGAATGAAGGAGAACTGCGTTTGTATGCGTTTCTTGCTTTGTTTTGCGGTTTTGCCGCGTATCAAAGCTTATTTCAATCACTGTATTTAAAAGTATTAACATTTACTGTCTCGAGCGTATTAAGTTTATATCGAGGTGTTTTAACGCTTAGTAATATTTTTTTGGTCAAGCCTATCCGCTTCTTTATTCATATTCTACTTGTAGTCGCTTTAGGAATCTACCGAGCCGTTCATAAGCTGCTCGTATTCTGTCTAAAGCTTATTTACGTACCGACCAGGTGGGTTCTTTTCGTATTTTGGAGAATGATGCCTAAACCTGTAAAACGATTTTTACATATGGGTTTTCGGTATATAGAAGGAATTTACAATCGTGCAAAGAATATGATAATGAGAATCGTTGCATGGGTGAACACTTTAAAAAACAAGGGGGACGACTAATTCAATGAGTGCGGTACGAAAAAAAAAGGTCGCGAAGTTAAATACTGATTATAGCCATAAACAAGAGCAAATTAAACAAAATACAGATCGAAAGCGTATCGGTTTAATTAGGCGTTTGACTGTTTTCGGAGTGTTGGCCTTAATCATTGGTGGATTGATGGTATCAGCTTTAATTACGCAAACCTCAGCTATTGAGAACAAAAAAGCTGAGAAGGTGAAATTAGAACAGCAGCTGACAAAATTACAAAGCAAGCAAAAGCAGTTAAAAGGTGAAATCGTCAAGTTAAATGACGATGATTATATTAAAAAGATTGCCCGCAGAGATTATTTTTTATCAGAAGACGGGGAAATTATCTTTAATGTAAAAAAAGACTAAACGTATGGTTCGTTGACAGTGTATTTTTGCTTTTTGTATAATATAATAAATTGATTTCTTTTATCATTTAAGGAGGAGCATTTTTTTTATGTCAATCGAAGTAGGCAGCAAGTTACAGGGAAAGGTAACAGGTATTACGAACTTTGGAGCTTTTGTTGAGTTACCAGGAGGTTCAACAGGCTTGGTTCATATCAGTGAAGTAGCTGATAATTACGTAAAGGACATTAACGACCATTTAAAAGTGGGCGACGAAGTTGAAGTCAAAGTAATTAACGTTGAGAAAGATGGTAAAATTGGTCTTTCAATTAAGAAAGCGGTAGACAAACCAGAACGTCCAGAAAGACCAGAGCGTCCTGCAAGAGCGCCACGCTCAGACCGTCCACGTGATTCACGCCCACAACGTAATAACAATCGTGGTGGCGGTAATGATTTCCGTACAAAAGAAACATTCGAACAAAAAATGAATCGTTTCTTAAAAGACAGTGAAGAACGTTTATCTTCCCTAAAACGCCATACCGAATCAAAACGCGGTGGACGCGGTGCAAAACGCGGTTAACTTGCTGCTTATATCAAATAGATAGCGAGTTTTTGGAAAGTACCTTTTATCTAAAAGGTGCTTTTTTTATATGTAAAAAAGAGTAGAAAAAAAGCATGTACTGTTGTACATGCTTTTTGATGACCCGTACGGGATTCGAACCCGTGTTACCGCCGTGAAAGGGCGGTGTCTTAACCGCTTGACCAACGGGCCGTTATTCGAGTAGCGGCGGAGGGGATCGAACCCCCGACCTCACGGGTATGAACCGTACGCTCTAGCCAGCTGAGCTACACCGCCATTATACGTGCTCTAAAAGACATTTATAATAATATAAAAAAGCAGGGGTATTGTCAATAACTTTTTTATTATTTTTATAGACTTTTATTTGCTTTTAAAAAAGAATGATGAGCATAGGCTTTAACAGTATCTCTGATATTTTTTAAATTGCTATGTAAGATTGTACATCTTTTTGTATAGTTTTCAATATAATACTAGAAAATAGTCGAACGATTATAGGTATTTTGCTAGTCCGTTTGACAAAATTTCACCTTTCGCCGCGATATAATAACGAATAAGTATAATTAGCGGGTGGTGGGAGAATGCAAAAGACGGAAAGAGATTTTGCAAGTCCAACAACAGAGGCGGTATTTAACCGAACTAGATTAGAAATGTCCCGTGTATTTACAAAGGCGGGTATGAAAACGGAAAAGGTGTTATTTCAGTGGGGATTGTTGCTGCTAGTCGTAGGTTTCTTATTAGGACGAGCGTTAATTTTAATGAAAATCATGCCATTTGCTTTGCCATTCTTTGCAGCTGTAATGGCTATAAAAAAAGAAAAAGCACCATTAGCAAGTTTAGCCGTATTGGCAGGGGCATTTAGTGTTTCCATTCAAAATGGAGGTACCGTATTTGCTACACTATTTGTTTTCTTACTAATTCATCGATTTAGCGGCATACTGACAATGGATCCGTTAAAGAAGCTGCCGTTCACTGTATTTAGCGCGATGTTACTTACAAAACTAACTATTTTTTATGTGTTTACCAAGGAATTCACCATGTATGATTTTACATTTGTAGCAGTAGAAGCAGGGTTGAGCTTTATCTTAACAATGATTTTCTTACAAAGCGTGCCTTTAATTTCATACCGAAAGAGAAAACAATCATTAAAAACAGAAGAAGTGATCTCTCTTATTATTTTATTGGCATCTGTTATGACGGGGACAATAGGGTGGATGATTTACGGGCTTTCGGCTGAACATATATTATCTCGTTACTTAGTATTAGTTTTTGCGTTTGTATCTGGCCCTACGATAGGAGCTACGGTAGGGGTCGTAACCGGTTTAATTTTAAGCTTCGCGAATGTTTCCAGTTTGTATGAAATGAGTTTACTCGCTTTTTCCGGCTTGCTTGGAGGACTTTTAAAAGACGGTAAAAAGCTAGGGGCAGCTCTTGGGCTGGTTGTTGGTTCATTGCTAATTGGCCTATATGCTCAGGCAGATCAAGGGTTGACGACTAATTTGTATGAATCACTGACGGCCGTTGTCCTATTTTTATTAACCCCATCTTTTGTTTTGAAAAACTTAAGTAAACTAGTACCAGGGACATCTGAAAACATGCTTGAACAACAGCAGTACGTGCGCAAGATCCGAGATGTAACAGCGAATCGCGTAGAACAGTTCTCAAATGTTTTTCAAGCACTTTCCAAAAGCTTCACGCAAAATGGATTTTATGATGAAAAGCCAAGCGCGGATAAAGAAGTTGATTATTTCTTAAGCAGTGTTACCGAAAGGACGTGCCAATTTTGTTTTAAAAAAGAACAATGTTGGGCACAGCAGTTTGATACAACCTATGAATATATGAAGGAAATTATGCTTGAAGTTGATAATGGCACTCTTGAGCAAAATCCAAGACTAATTCGAGAAATGGACAAACATTGTGTGAAATCGAAAAAAGTCATTGATGTGATTGAGCATGAACTTACGTATTTTAAAGCCAATCAGCACTTAAAAGCCCAAATTCAAGAAAGTAGAAGGATTGTAGCAGAACAGCTTCACGGTGTTTCTGAAGTTATGGGGAATTTTGCAAAAGAAATTAAGCGAGAGCGCGAAAATTTAAATGTACAAGAAGAACAGATTTTAGAAGCTCTTCGTAACTTTGGGATGGAAATCAATCAAATTGAAATTTATAGCTTAGAACCCGGAAATGTAGATATTGAAATGTGGGTGCCATATTGTCACGGAAGAGGAGAATGCGAGAAGATTATTGCGCCAATGCTTACCGATATTTTAGGTGAAAGTATTGTAGTAAAGAACGAAGAGTGTGCTAAATATCCTCAAGGCTATTGCCACGTTTCGTTTGGTTGTACAAAAGCGTACGTTGTTGATACAGGCGTGGCACATGCTGCTAAAGGCGGAGGGTTTGTATCGGGTGACAGCTACTCCATGATTGAGCTAAACGCCGGTAAGTATGCACTAGCTATTAGCGATGGTATGGGGAATGGAGAGCGTGCCCACTATGAAAGCAGCGAAACGCTTCAGCTGTTAAAACAAATTTTACAAACAGGAATAGAAGAGACAATTGCAATTAAATCGATTAACTCTATTTTATCGCTACGTACAAACGATGAGATCTTTTCTACGTTAGATTTAGCGATGATCGACTTACAAGATGCCAATGTAAGCTTCTTGAAAATCGGTTCTACACCGAGCTTCATCAAACGTGGAGATAAGGTTATTAAAATACAGGCAAGCAATTTGCCAATGGGGATTATTGAAGAATTTGAAGTGGATGTTGTGAATGAACAAATGAAGGCGGAAGACTTATTAATTATGATGAGTGACGGCGTATTTGAAGGACCAAAACACGTTGAGAACTACGAAATGTGGATGAAGCGAAAAATTGGCGAGCTTCAAACAAACGATCCACAAGAAATTGCAGACTTAATTATGGAAGAAGTTATTCGAACAAAATCAGGTTTAATTGAAGATGATATGACGGTAGTTGTGGCAAAACTTCAGCACAATACCCCGAAATGGTCATCGATTCCTTCTTACGCTTATCGTAAAAAAGCACAATAGTTAGATAGAAGTATATTTTATCTCCTCCTCGTCTATCATGTTAATACTGATAATGAGGAGGGGATTTTTTTATGAAAAAAGGTACATTGAAACAGATGTTGGTCATTACGGACGGTGGTTCGAATACAGGTGAAGATCCGGTAGCAATGGCTGCACTAGCTAAAGAACAAGGAATTAGTGTAAACGTTATTGGTGTGATGGAAGAGGACACAATTGATGAGCAAAGCACGAATGAAATAGAAGGCATTGCCATGTCAGGCGGTGGCGTGAGTCAAATTGTTTACGTAAAACAGCTGTCTCAAACTGTTCAAATGGTTACAAGGCAGGCAATGACGCAAACACTTCAAGGCGTTGTAAATAAAGAACTTCAGCAAATTCTAGGTTCCTCTAATTCAAGATTAGAAGAGTTATCTCCTGAGAAGCGAGGAGAAATCATGGAAGTGGTTGATGAACTTGGGGAAACGGTTGACTTAGAGATTCTTATTTTAGTTGACATGAGCGGAAGTATGAAAAATAAGCTCCCTACTGTAAAGGAGTCGCTGTTAGATTTATCGTTAAGCTTGAATGCTCGAATGGGGCACAATCAATTTTCAATCTTTTTATTTCCTGGGAAAAAGAAAGATGTAGAGAAGCTAATGGACTGGAATCCAAGATTAGAGTCGCTTTCAACGATTTTCCCAAAACTAACAGCAGGAGGTATTACGCCTACTGGACCGGCTATCAAAGAGGCTACTCATTATTTCACTAAAAAGCGCTCATTGAGAGGGTTGTTAAAAAATAATGAACAATACATTGAAGAATCAGGTATGTAACCTATCTCCGGGAACAGAAATTCAAGGAAAATGGCATCACGTCCATTATAAAATTCTTGAGAAATTAGGCGTGGGAGCAACTGGAGTTGTCTACTTAGTCCAATTAGTAAACGGAACGCTAGCGGCGTTAAAAATAAGCTTTTCCAACATGTCTGTTACAGCAGAAGTGAATGTATTAAAAAAGTTGTCTCAAGTCAAAGACAAAGTGCTAGGACCGCGCTTACTTGATGTAGATGATTGGAGCTATGGTTCTCACGCTCTTTCTTTCTATGTAATGGAGTATGTGAAAGGGCAGCCTCTCCTTTCTTTTATCTCAACAAGAGGGACAGAATGGCTGCAAGTATTTGCAAGTCAGCTCTTAACAGACTTAGAAAACCTTCATGAAGAAGGTTGGGTATTTGGCGATTTAAAACCAGAAAACCTGGTCGTAACATCTGACCCCGTAAAAGTTCGATGGATTGACGTCGGAGGAACAACTCTGCAAGGGCGGTCAATAAAAGAATTTACCGACTTTTATGATCGAGCGCACTGGGGGCTTGGCTCTCGAAAAGCAGAACCAACCTATGATTTGTTTGCTGTATCTATGGTTTTGATTCATGCAGCTTATGGTAAGCGAATTAATAAAACAGACAAACCGGCTGAACAATTAAAACGATTTATATTAACAACAAAGCAGTTGGAACCTTTCGGGGACGTTTTGTATCAAGCGGTTACGGGAAAGTATAAGTCAGCTAAAGAAATGAAAACAGAGGTGTTATCGGTCGAAAAAAGAAGAGGGGCAAAAAGTAAAGGAACAAAGCCTCAAAACGTTCGTCAACCGTCTGCCCCTCGTGTTAAAGTAAAGAAGAAGCGTTCTCACGTGTTAGAGACGCTACTACTTTGTACGTCTGTAATGTTGATTTATATTTTGTATCTATTTATTCAAGTGCTATAAAGTTTGGAGAAATTGTGAAACTTTCCTTATAGTCATTCGTATAAAGTAAATTAATGATACATTATTGCGTGTACATTATAAGGATGAGTCATTCCTATGGAAAAGCAAGTGAACAATTTTATGACAAAACATCAGTTATTATCCGCAGGCTCTACGGTGATTGTAGGTATTTCTGGTGGTCCTGATTCTTTAGCACTGCTGCATTTCTTATGGAGTCTGAAAGAGCAAAAATCTCTCACGATTATTGCTGCTCATGTTGATCATATGTTCCGGGGCAAAGAGTCACAGCAAGATATGGAATATGTGCAGAACTACTGCAAACAATTGAATATTAAATGTGAGGCGAAGCAGATTGATGTTACTGCCTATCAGAAGGAAAGAAAGTTATCTTCTCAAGTAGCAGCCAGAGAATGCCGCTATGCATTTTTTACTCATGTTATGAAGAAGCACAAAGCAAATCTTCTTGCATTAGGACATCACGGAGATGATCAGATTGAAACGATGTTAATGCGAATGGTCCGAGGTAGTACGATGAATGGATACGCAGGGATGCAGCCCAAGCGGCCATATGCGGATGGATTTATTATTAGGCCGTTCCTATCCGTAACGAAAGAAGAAATCAATCGCTACTGTAAGCTACATGGGCTTACCCCTCGGATTGATCCGAGTAATGAGAAAGATTCGTACACGAGAAATCGGTTTCGTCATTACGTTTTGCCATTTTTAAAGCAAGAAAACGCTGCTGTACATGAAAAATTTCAACAATTTAGCGAGAACTTGCATGAAGATCAAGCATACTTAGAGGAATTAACGACCGATGTGATGAATAAAGTAATGAGAAAGAAATTGCAAAATGAAATTCTCATTGATAGAGATTGTTTTCTAAGGATACGCAAGCCTTTACAAAGGCGTGGTATTCAACTAATATTAAACTATCTCTATAAAGAAATTCCTCCAACCCTTTCCTCAGCACATGTTGACATGTTAGTAGGATTTTGTGAAAGTGAAAAACCGTCTGGGACGCTTGACTTTCCAAAAGGTTTACGCATTATCCGATCTTACAACGACTGTCTTTTCACCTTTAATGAGGGGAACATCGAGCCATATGAATTTATTGTTCCGATTCCAGGGGTCGTCGAGCTTCCAAATGGTCACCAGCTTATTTGTGAAATACATAATAAAGTCGAAGATATAAAAGGAAACGATGTTTTTCTTTTAGATGAAGCTCACGATTTACAATCATTAAAGGTAAGGACACGAAAAAATGGCGATAAAATGCGAGTAAAGGGCATGAAGGGACATAAAAAAGTAAAGGATATTTTTATCGATGAAAAAATCCCTTTACACTTCAGAGATCATTGGCCGGTAGTGGAAGATAGCCAAGGAACTATTTTGTGGCTACCTGGTTTGAAAAAATCTGCTTATGAACTGCATACACATAAGTCCAGATATGTTATTTTATACTATAAGTAGCGAAAACTTCTAGGAGGCAAGTAAGGAATGAAGCAGGATATTCAAGAAATTTTGATTTCAGAAGAAGAAATACAACAGAAAGTAAAAGAATTGGGTAAGCTATTATCTGAGGAATACGCTGACCGTTTTCCTTTGGTAATCGGTGTATTAAAAGGCGCTATGCCTTTTATGTCTGATCTAATTAAGCGTGTTGATACATATTTAGAAATGGATTTTATGGATGTATCAAGTTATGGCAACGCGATGGTTTCTTCTGGTGAAGTAAAAATCCTAAAAGATTTAGATACATCAGTTGAAGGTCGAGACATTCTTATCTTAGAGGATATTATCGACAGCGGCTTAACGCTTAGCTATCTTGTAGAGTTATTCAAGTACCGTAAAGCTAAGTCAATTAAGATTGTCACACTCTTAGACAAACCAACAGGTCGTAAAGCATCTATTAAAGCAGATTACGTTGGTTTTGAAGTACCTGATGCATTCGTAGTAGGGTATGGATTAGATTATCAAGAAAAATATCGTAACCTGCCGTATATTGGGGTTCTTAAACCACAAGTATACAGCAATTAATAAGCACATATCCAAGTGCAATTTATTGGATAGGATAAATGTTCTATGTTAGTATTGAATACAGTATTTGTTTATCGTGGGAGGAGGTAAGAAATGAATCGGATCTTCCGTAATACCATCTTTTATTTACTTATATTTTTAGTCATTATTGGCGTGGTAAGCTTCTTTAGTGGCTCTAATCAAAAAGCAGAACCAATGAGATACGATACATTTGTTCAACACTTAGACAAAGGTGATGTGAAATCACTCTCTATGAAGCCTGAAAGAGGCGTGTATGTTGTGCAAGGGAAGTTAGATTCTTATAAAAAGGATCAAACGTTCCAAACTTACATCGTAGATGGTGACAAAGCACTTGATCGTATTGACGCTGCTTCAGAAAATAATCAAGTAGAAGTTGATTTTAAACCTGCTGATGAAACAAGCGGCTGGGTAACGTTCTTTACGTCAATCATTCCGTTTGTTATTATTTTCATCCTATTCTTCTTCTTACTGAACCAAGCTCAAGGTGGCGGAAGCCGCGTTATGAACTTCGGTAAAAGTAAAGCTAAGCTTTACAGTGAAGAAAAGAAAAAGGTTAAATTTAAAGACGTAGCTGGTGCAGACGAAGAAAAGCAAGAGCTTGTGGAAGTTGTTGAGTTCTTAAAAGATCCTCGTAAATTCGCAGAGCTAGGTGCAAGAATCCCGAAGGGTGTCTTACTTGTGGGACCTCCTGGTACTGGTAAAACATTATTAGCAAGAGCTGTTGCTGGTGAAGCAGGCGTTCCTTTCTTCTCTATCAGTGGTTCAGACTTTGTTGAAATGTTTGTTGGGGTCGGTGCTTCTCGTGTTCGTGATTTATTCGAAAATGCGAAGAAGAATGCTCCATGTATTATCTTTATTGATGAAATCGATGCTGTAGGTCGTCAACGTGGCGCAGGTCTTGGTGGCGGACACGATGAGCGTGAACAAACATTGAACCAATTGCTTGTTGAGATGGATGGTTTTGGTGCTAACGAAGGTATCATTATCATTGCAGCAACAAACCGCCCGGATATCTTAGATCCAGCGTTATTACGTCCAGGCCGCTTCGACCGTCAAATTACGGTAGATCGTCCAGATGTAAATGGCCGTGAAGCAGTGCTTAAAGTACATGCTCGCAATAAGCCTTTAGATGAATCAGTAAACTTAAAAGCAATTGCTATGCGTACGCCAGGTTTCTCAGGTGCAGATCTTGAAAACTTGTTAAACGAAGCTGCCTTAGTAGCTGCTAGACAGGACAAAAAGAAAATTGAAATGGTTGACATTGACGAAGCAACAGACCGCGTAATTGCAGGTCCAGCTAAGAAAAGTCGAGTTATTTCTAAAAAAGAACGCAATATTGTTGCTTATCATGAAGCAGGACATACAATTATCGGTGTCGTATTAGACGAAGCTGATATGGTACATAAAGTAACCATTGTTCCACGTGGGCAAGCTGGTGGATATGCTGTTATGTTACCAAAAGAAGATCGCTACTTTATGACGAAGCCAGAGCTGCTGGATAAAATTGTTGGATTGCTTGGCGGTCGCGTAGCTGAGGAAATTATTTTCGGCGAAGTGAGTACAGGTGCTCACAATGACTTCCAGCGTGCAACAAGCATCGCTCGTAAAATGGTAACAGAATACGGTATGAGTGAAAAGTTAGGACCAATGCAATTCGGTCAATCACAACAAGGCCAAGTATTCTTAGGTCGTGATTTACACAGTGAACAAAACTACAGTGATGCGATTGCTCATGAAATTGATAATGAAATCCAACGTTTCATTAAAGAAAGCTATGAGCGTGCGAAGCAGATCTTAACGGAAAACCGTGACAAGTTAGAGCTTGTAGCTCAAACATTGTTAGAAGTAGAAACGTTAGACGCTGAGCAGATCAACCACTTAGTAGATCATGGAACTCTTCCAGACCGTTCTAGTCACGTAACAGATGAAGATGTTAAAGTAAACATCCAAACAAAGACAGACGATGAAGAGCCAAAAGCATAAGAAAATAAAAATCAGTGGAGATATTCTCCACTGATTTTTTTAATGGGCAAAAGTTAGGTTTGGTAAAAGACTTTCGTATATATGGTGGATAAGTAGGATATCCACTAGAGAATCGTGTCATTATATTCCTATTTTATCTAGAATATACACGTCTATTTACCAGTTATGGTATGATGGTTTCAGTGTGAATACTGAATTTAAATAAAGTGGTGATTGAAATGATTTTTGTATTAGATGTTGGAAATACCAATACGGTATTAGGTGTATACGATGGAGATGAATTAAAGTACCATTGGCGTGTAGAAACAAGCCGTAATAAAACAGAAGACGAGTATGGCATGACAATCAAAGCCTTGCTTGAGCACGTTAGTTTATCTTTTAAAGATATTCATGGTATTATTATTTCCTCTGTTGTTCCTCCTATTATGTTTGCATTGGAGAGAATGTGTCAAAAGTATTTTCATTTAAAGCCGCTTGTTGTTGGTCCTGGAATTAAGACGGGTTTAAATATTAAATATGAAAATCCACGTGAAGTGGGAGCAGACCGTATTGTCAATGCTGTTGCTGGAATTCAGCTGTACGGAAGCCCTTTAATTATCGTTGATTTTGGTACCGCAACCACATATTGCTACATTGATGAAAATAAGCAATATATGGGTGGTGCAATTGCCCCTGGTATTAATATTTCGACAGAAGCTCTTTATTCAAGAGCATCGAAGCTTCCGCGTATTGAAATTGCGCGACCAAATAGCATTGTTGGGAAAAATACAGTATCTGCGATGCAAGCAGGTATTTTATATGGATACGTTGGACAAGTAGAAGGAATTGTAGCAAGAATGAAAGAGCAAGCAACAGTAAATCCTAAAGTTATTGCTACTGGAGGACTCGCAACATTGATTGCTAAAGAGTCGGATATTATTGATATTGTGGATCCATTTTTGACTTTAAAAGGATTACAAATAATCTATACAAAAAATATGGAGTAAGAGGTGTATATTATGGGCGACTATTTAGTAAAAGCACTAGCTTACAATAGTCAAGTTCGCGCTTATGCGGTAAAAACAACGGATACAGTTGGAGAAGCGCAGCGCCGTCACTATACATGGCCTACAGCCTCTGCAGCATTGGGACGTTCAATGACTGCGGGAGTTATGATGGGGGCTATGCTAAAAGGTGAGCAAAAGCTAACAATTAAAATTGAAGGCCGCGGCCCAATTGGCGTTATCTTAGTAGACAGCAATGCTAAAGGGGAAGTGCGTGGATATGTAACGAATCCACAAACGCACTTCGATTTAAATCAGCATGGGAAATTAGATGTAGCACGTGCTGTAGGTACAGATGGCACGCTAAGTGTCGTAAAAGACATCGGGATGCGTGATCAATTTAATGGACAAGTACCTATCGTATCCGGAGAATTAGGAGAGGATTTCACGTATTATTTTGTGACATCTGAACAAGTCCCATCTTCAGTAGGTGTAGGAGTACTTGTTAACCCTGATAACACGATCTTAGCTGCGGGCGGATTTATCATTCAGCTTCTGCCGGGAACAGATGATAAAACGATTACAGCTATTGAACAACGATTACAAACGATTGAGCCCATTTCAAAACTGATTCAAAAAGGTCTTTCTCCTGAGGAAATCTTAGAAGAAGTTCTTGGAAAAGAAAATGTAAAGTTTCTGGAGACAATGCCTGTAGAGTTCAAATGTCAGTGCTCAGAAGAAAGAATTGCCAATGCTATTATCAGCTTAGGACAAGAAGAGATTCAATCAATGATTGAGGAAGATGGCCAAGCTGAAGCACAGTGTCATTTCTGTAATGAGACCTATCGTTTTGATAAAAAACAGCTTGAAGAAATGAAAGAACAAGCAATTTAAAAGAAATAAAAGATTCTTAAAAGGCGTCATTTTATAAATGGGCGCCTTTTTTTATAGATATTAAGTTCTATTTCTGTATATATTGATCTAAAAATATAACAAAAATAGGTAAATGGAAAGACAAAATGATTGACAATTTAGAAAACATCTGATAAATTGTATACAAAATCAATAAAATTAGTTGGTATTAGGAGTGGTCATATGGCACGTATTGCAAATTCAATTACAGAGTTAATTGGTCAAACACCAATCGTAAAACTAAACCGTCTAGTTGAAGAAGATATGGCGGATGTATATTTAAAATTAGAATTTATGAACCCGGGAAGCAGCGTAAAAGATCGTATCGCATTAGCGATGATTGAAGATGCGGAAGCAAAAGGTGTGTTAAAACCTGGCGACACAATCATTGAACCAACAAGCGGTAACACAGGAATTGGCCTAGCAATGGTAGCTGCAGCAAAAGGATACCGTGCTATTTTAACAATGCCTGAAACGATGAGTATTGAGCGTCGTAATCTGCTTCGTGCGTACGGTGCAGAGTTAGTGTTAACACCAGGTCCAGAAGGAATGAAAGGGGCGGTTAATAAAGCAACTGAGCTTGCAAAAGAGCACGGCTATTTTATTCCTCAGCAGTTCCAAAACGAGGCGAACCCAGAAGTGCACCGTCAAACAACGGCTAAAGAAATTATCGAGCAGTTTGGCGATCAGCTAGACGGATTTGTGGCAGGTATCGGTACTGGCGGTACTATTACAGGTGCTGGTGAAGTTTTAAAAGAAAAGTACCCAAATATCAAAATTTATGCGGTAGAGCCAGCTGATTCTCCGATTTTAAGCGGTGGTCAACCAGGACCTCATAAAATTCAAGGAATTGGTGCAAACTTTGTTCCGGATACGCTTAACACGGAAGTATATGACGAAGTGGTTGCTGTTCAAAACGACCAAGCTTTTGAATATGCCCGTAAAGTAGCAAAAACAGAAGGTGTACTTGTAGGTATCTCTTCTGGGGCTGCGATTTATGCTGCGTTAAAAGCTGCAAAACAGCTAGGAAAAGGTAAAAAAGTGTTAGCGATTATTCCAAGTAACGGTGAGCGTTACTTGAGTACTCCGTTGTTCCAATTCGAGGAACAAACACAAGCATAAAAACCATAAAAGAACAGCTTCTATATGAAGCTGTTTTTTTTCATCTGAGAATCATGTAAAATGAAAGCAGGTGATTTATTTTTAGGAGAGTGAACAAATGCAGCAAAGAATGACTTGGGGCGAATCTATTTCTATCTCTAAAAACCAATGGTTCAAAAAATATCAAGAGTTGTCAAAAGAGGAACCGAATCATATCCTGCTTGAAAGCGGTCGAGGCGGAAAGTTTCAAATGATGGGATTAAAACCTGTAGCCATTTTGCGAGGCGAACAAAACGAGCTTCATATCAAAACCGATAGCCAAGCTATTGTTCAAAAAGGTAATCCGCTTCATCTTATGCGAGACTGGATGAAGAAATTTGAAGCAGAGGTGAATCCAGATCTTCCTCCTTTTCAAGGTGGAGCAATTGGCTTTATTAGCTATGATTATATCCGCTATGTAGAAACCATACCTGATCTTGCTGAAGATTCATTGAAAACGCCGGACGTTTATTTCCTTATTTTCGATGACGTATTTGTATACGATCAAGAAAAGGAAAAGCTCTGGATTATCGTTAATGACGAAGCAGATTGTAAAGAGCAGGCACATAAGCGTATTGATCAATACAAAAAGGACTGGATGGAGGCAAGTGCTGAAGGACTCTCATATGAGCAGATTCATCGCGTTGCCGAAAAGAGTGAGGTTTCGATGTCTGAAGCTGCTTTTTCAGATGCCACAACTCGCGTACATGAGTACATCGGGCAAGGCGATGTGTTTCAAGTGAACTTATCTGTTCGACAGTCTCAACAGCTTCAAACTCATCCTATGCATATCTACGAACAGGTACGAAAAATCAACCCGTCTCCTTACATGTCTTATATGCAGACAGAAGAATTTCACATTGTGAGCTGTTCACCAGAACTATTAGTGAAAAAAGCCGGTGATGAAATCAGTACGAGACCGATTGCGGGAACGCGCTCTCGAGGTAAGGATGATCAAGAAGACCAACAGTTAGCGGATGAGCTGATTCATAATGAAAAAGAGCGTGCAGAGCATGTGATGCTTGTTGACTTGGAGCGTAATGATCTTGGTAGAGTAAGCGAATATGGTACGGTTCATGTTGACGAGTTTATGGTTATTGAAAAGTATTCACATGTGATGCATATTGTGTCTAATGTAAAAGGCAAGCTCGCGCGCAATAAAGATTTTGTAGATATTGTAGATGCGGTTTTTCCTGGAGGAACGATTACTGGAGCACCTAAAGTTCGCACAATGGAAATCATTGAAGAACTTGAACCTGTAAGGCGAGGAATTTATACAGGATCGATTGGTTGGATTGGGTTTAATGGAGATATGGAATTAAATATTGCGATTCGCACTATGATTATTCAAGACGGCCAAGCTTATGTGCAGGCTGGTGCGGGTGTTGTAATTGATTCAAATCCGAAACACGAATACAAAGAATCACTGAAAAAAGCAATTGCACTATGGAAAGCAAAAGAGCAGAGCGAAAATGAGCTGAGTGAGGGTGAGTAAAGATGATATTAATGATTGATAATTATGATTCTTTTACGTTTAATTTAGTACAGTATTTAGGTGAGCTAGGGCATGAGCTTCTTGTAAAAAGAAATGATGAAATTACACTTTCTGAAATTGAAGTGCTAAATCCAGATTTCTTGATGATCTCCCCGGGACCTTGTAGTCCTAACGAAGCGGGAATCAGTTTAGAAGCCATCGAGTATTTTGCAGGTAAGATTCCAATATTCGGCGTATGCTTAGGGCATCAGTCGATTGGGCAAGCTTTTGGAGGGAATGTGATTCGTGCGGATAAATTAATGCACGGTAAAACATCTGAAATGCATCATGATGGCCGTACTATCTTTAAAGGTCTTGATAATCCGTTCACGGCAACTCGATATCATTCTTTGATTGTAGAAAAAAGTTCACTGCCGGATTGTTTTGAAATTTCAGCGTGGACAGCAGAAGATGAGATTATGGCGATTCGCCATAAATCATTACCTATTGAAGGAGTACAGTTCCACCCTGAATCTATCATGACTTCTTACGGGAAAGAAATGCTGAAGAATTTTATTGAAACTTACGAAAAAAAGCGAGTGTAATGATATGTATATATACGTAAATGGCGAAGTAAAGCCTGCATCTGAAGCCACTATTTCTCCGTTTGATCACGGATATATGTATGGCCTAGGGCTGTTTGAAACGTTACGAGTTTATGAAGGTCACCCATTTTTAGTGGAAGACCATCTGGATCGACTGCGTAGCAGCTTACGTGAATTAAATATTGTATGGGACTACTCTACACAGGACGTGTTGGGAATCATTAATAGTCTGTTAATGAAAAACAATGAGAGAAATGCGTATGTTCGATTAAATGTCTCGGCAGGAAATGGCGGAATTGGATTGCAAGTGGAAGAATACGACAAGCCATCTACAATCGTATATATGAAATCAATGCCTCATCCATCGAGCCCCCTTGTAAAAGAGGGGCTTATTCTTGAGACGAAACGAAATACGCCTGAAGGAACCATGAGGTTGAAGTCTCATCACTATTTAAATAATGTACTAGCTAAACGAGAAGTTGGTTCAGACTTAAATAAAGAGGGTATCTTTTTAACAAAAGAAGGGTTTTTAGCCGAAGGTATTGTGTCCAATTTATTTTTTGTAAAAGAGGGCTGCGTGTATACACCGTCTCTTAAAACAGGTATCTTAAATGGAATTACGAGACAGTTTATTTTTACGCTTTTAAAAAAGAAAAACATAGAAGTTGTAGAAGGTTTATTTACAGTGGAACAGCTTTTGGAGAGTGATGAAGCTTTCGTTACAAATTCTATTCAAGAAATCGTACCTCTTCGAAGTATAAAGGATAAGCAGTTTTTAGTCGGAGACCATACGTTGACAGCTCAGTTGCAAAAAGAGTATCGCTCTTACACGATGTCGCTAATGAGTCGACGCGAGCTACATGTATAAAAGCGAAAGGAGAGGATAAAGATGGATAAAATTTATGTGAATGATATGCGTTTCTATGGATATCATGGCGTATTTCCAGAAGAAAATAAATTAGGGCAGCGTTTTCACGTGGATTTAGCTGTAGAACTAGATTTAAAACAAGCTGGTACTACGGACAATTTAGAATACTCGGTGAGCTATGCAGATTTATACCAAACATGCCAGGAAGTTGTAGAGAAGCGCACGTTCAAGTTAGTTGAAACGGTGGCCGAAACGATTGCATCTGAATTGCTTGCTAATTACGAACTCGTGCAGGCTTGTACAGTAAAGGTATATAAACCTGATCCGCCAATTCCCGGTTATTATCAATCGGTAGCTATTGAAATTAAAAGGAGCCGTTGAATGACAGTAGAAGCATATATTGCATTAGGATCAAATATTGAAAATCGAATGGAACATTTGAAGTCGGGAGTTACTGGCTTGATGAAACACTCTGAGGTTAAGGTAGTGGCTGTTTCATCTGTTTATGAAACGGCCCCGGTCGGATATACGAATCAAGCAAGCTTTTTAAACATGGTAGTAAAAATACAAACAACGTATTCACCAGAGCAACTTTTAGATTGTTTGCAAGCCATTGAACAAGCGGCAGGTCGAAAAAGAGAGATTGTATGGGGGCCTAGAACCCTTGATTTAGATATCTTACTTTATAGTAATGAAATCATTCATACGGATAGATTGAGCGTCCCTCATCCTCGAATGTTTGAACGGGCGTTTGTGATGGTTCCTCTAAACGAACTAGCTCCATCTCTTATTCTCCCTGTAGCAGAAGAAAAAGTTGAAACCATCACAACACGTTTATCGGATTTAAAAGATGTAAAATTATTTCGAGAGCAAACAACTGGTATACTAGACATGTTCGAAAATAATAGTAATGATTTACATAAGTAAAAACGAATCTTATTAGTTGATTCATTTTTATATTGGCGTAAAGTAGAGTTCAGAGTGAAAACTTTAAGGTTTGGGTTCGCAGGTTGTTGGTTTATTCGGTAGCTTGTTAGAGAAATCGAAGAAAAAGAGAAGCGAAGCAAGAATAAAGCGATTTGACATAGAGAAACGACTGAACCTATAATAATTTTAAAGAAACGTAGTAGTTGCCAGTAAACATGCTGGCCTTTTTTCTGTTTCGGAAAACTTAATTATACGATGGAGATGAGTAAACGATGAGTCATGAAGAATTAAATGATCAATTTCTCGTTCGTCGCGAAAAAATGAGCAACCTACGAGATCAAGGTATTGATCCGTTTGGTCAACGTTTTGAACGTACACATACATCACAGCAATTAATTAGTGAGTATGACGAGTTAACAAAAGAACAGTTAGAAGAAAATGAAGTGCCTGTGTCACTAGCTGGTCGTATTATGACAAAGCGTGGAAAAGGAAAAGCAGGTTTCGCTCACGTTCAAGATTTAACAGGACAAATTCAGCTTTATGTACGTAAAGATGCAATTGGCGAAGAACAGTACGAAATCTTCAGCAGCGTAGATATCGGTGACTTGGTAGGCGTTGAAGGTGTTTTATTCAAAACAAAAGTTGGCGAACTTTCTATTAAAGTAAAAGATTTCACGTTACTAACAAAAGCGCTTCGTCCACTTCCAGATAAATATCATGGTTTAAAAGATATTGAACAGCGCTACCGTCAACGTTACTTAGATTTAATTACAAACCCAGAAAGTAAACAAACATTTATCTCAAGAAGCCGCATTATTCAATCGATGCGCCGTTACTTAGATAATCATGGATACTTAGAAGTTGAAACACCGATGATGCATTCAATCGCAGGTGGAGCAGCAGCTCGTCCGTTTGTGACACACCACAATGCGCTTGATATGGAACTTTATATGCGTATTGCGATTGAACTTCATTTAAAACGTTTAATCGTAGGTGGATTAGAAAAAGTATATGAAATTGGCCGTGTATTCCGTAATGAAGGTGTGTCTACACGTCACAACCCTGAATTTACAATGATCGAATTGTACGAAGCGTATGCGGACTACAAAGATATCATGGCTTTAACAGAGAACTTAATTGCACATATTGCGCAAGAAGTACTTGGCACAACAAAGATTCAGTATGGCGATCAAGAGGTGGATTTAACTCCAGAGTGGACAAGACTTCATATGGTCGATGCTATTAAACAATATACGGGCGTAGACTTCTGGGGAGAAACATCTGTTGAAGAAGCTCGTGCTTTAGCGAAAGAACACGGGGTAGAAATCACTGAACACATGCAATATGGACATATTGTAAATGAATTCTTTGAACAAAAAGTAGAAGAGCAGTTAATTCAACCAACGTTCATTTACGGACATCCTGTAGAGATCTCTCCACTTGCTAAGAAAAATGCGGAAGATCCGCGTTTTACTGACCGTTTTGAGCTGTTTATCGTTGCACGTGAACACGCGAACGCATTTACAGAGCTAAATGATCCAATTGACCAACGTGAGCGCTTTGAAGCTCAGTTGAAAGAGAAAGAACAAGGAAACGATGAAGCACATGAGATGGATGATGACTTCATTGAGGCATTAGAATATGGTATGCCACCTACAGGTGGTCTAGGAATCGGTATTGACCGCCTTGTTATGTTACTAACAAATGCACCGTCAATCCGTGATGTACTATTATTCCCACATATGCGTCAACGCTAAAAAAGAGATGGCTACGGCCATCTTTTTTTAGTTAATAATATTAGAAAATTTAAACTTTTAATTTACCTCTTGTTTTTATAAAAACGATTTGGTATATTTATATCTGTTGCTAACGCAGACAAGCGAAAACAACAAAAAGAAATAAAAAAAGTTGTTGACATTACGTTAATAACTTGATAAGATAGTAAAGTCGCTTAAGAGCGACGGTTGAACTTTGAAAACTGAACAAAGCGACAAACGTCAACGTTAATTTTTATTTTTTAAATTGAGCAAGTCAAACATTTCTTCGGAGAGTTTGATCCTGGCTCAGGATGAACGCTGGCGGCGTGCCTAATACATGCAAGTCGAGCGAACTGATTAGAAGCTTGCTTCTATGACGTTAGCGGCGGACGGGTGAGTAACACGTGGGCAACCTGCCTGTAAGACTGGGATAACTTCGGGAAACCGAAGCTAATACCGGATAGGATCTTCTCCTTCATGGGAGATGATTGAAAGATGGTTTCGGCTATCACTTACAGATGGGCCCGCGGTGCATTAGCTAGTTGGTGAGGTAACGGCTCACCAAGGCAACGATGCATAGCCGACCTGAGAGGGTGATCGGCCACACTGGGACTGAGACACGGCCCAGACTCCTACGGGAGGCAGCAGTAGGGAATCTTCCGCAATGGACGAAAGTCTGACGGAGCAACGCCGCGTGAGTGATGAAGGCTTTCGGGTCGTAAAACTCTGTTGTTAGGGAAGAACAAGTACGAGAGTAACTGCTCGTACCTTGACGGTACCTAACCAGAAAGCCACGGCTAACTACGTGCCAGCAGCCGCGGTAATACGTAGGTGGCAAGCGTTATCCGGAATTATTGGGCGTAAAGCGCGCGCAGGCGGTTTCTTAAGTCTGATGTGAAAGCCCACGGCTCAACCGTGGAGGGTCATTGGAAACTGGGGAACTTGAGTGCAGAAGAGAAAAGCGGAATTCCACGTGTAGCGGTGAAATGCGTAGAGATGTGGAGGAACACCAGTGGCGAAGGCGGCTTTTTGGTCTGTAACTGACGCTGAGGCGCGAAAGCGTGGGGAGCAAACAGGATTAGATACCCTGGTAGTCCACGCCGTAAACGATGAGTGCTAAGTGTTAGAGGGTTTCCGCCCTTTAGTGCTGCAGCTAACGCATTAAGCACTCCGCCTGGGGAGTACGGTCGCAAGACTGAAACTCAAAGGAATTGACGGGGGCCCGCACAAGCGGTGGAGCATGTGGTTTAATTCGAAGCAACGCGAAGAACCTTACCAGGTCTTGACATCCTCTGACAACTCTAGAGATAGAGCGTTCCCCTTCGGGGGACAGAGTGACAGGTGGTGCATGGTTGTCGTCAGCTCGTGTCGTGAGATGTTGGGTTAAGTCCCGCAACGAGCGCAACCCTTGATCTTAGTTGCCAGCATTTAGTTGGGCACTCTAAGGTGACTGCCGGTGACAAACCGGAGGAAGGTGGGGATGACGTCAAATCATCATGCCCCTTATGACCTGGGCTACACACGTGCTACAATGGATGGTACAAAGGGCTGCAAGACCGCGAGGTCAAGCCAATCCCATAAAACCATTCTCAGTTCGGATTGTAGGCTGCAACTCGCCTACATGAAGCTGGAATCGCTAGTAATCGCGGATCAGCATGCCGCGGTGAATACGTTCCCGGGCCTTGTACACACCGCCCGTCACACCACGAGAGTTTGTAACACCCGAAGTCGGTGGAGTAACCGTAAGGAGCTAGCCGCCTAAGGTGGGACAGATGATTGGGGTGAAGTCGTAACAAGGTAGCCGTATCGGAAGGTGCGGCTGGATCACCTCCTTTCTAAGGATTTTTATAAGACGTACGTTTTGACACTTTGTTCAGTTTTGAGAGTTCAATCTCTCAATTATAGAAAGCATACTACTTTCTTCTTATTAGATAAGAAGAATTTTGGTTGCGATTGTTCTTTGAAAACTAGATAACAGTAATTGCTGAGGAAAAGTGAAACTTTTCTTTAATCAAACCAATAAATAACACAACAATATGTTGTACCATTTATTCGCTAATGGTTAAGTTAGAAAGGGCGCACGGTGAATGCCTTGGCACTAGGAGCCGATGAAGGACGGGACTAACACCGATATGCTTCGGGGAGCTGTAAGTGAGCTTTGATCCGGAGATTTCCGAATGGGGAAACCCACTGTTCGTAATGGAACAGTATCTTTATCTGAATACATAGGATATTGAAGGCAGACCCGGGGAACTGAAACATCTAAGTACCCGGAGGAAGAGAAAGCAAATGCGATTTCCTGAGTAGCGGCGAGCGAAACGGAATTAGCCCAAACCAAGAGGCTTGCCTCTTGGGGTTGTAGGACACTCTATACGGAGTTACAAAGGAACGAAGTAAATGAAGCGACCTGGAAAGGTCCGTCGAAGAAGGTAACAACCCTGTAGTTGAAACTTCGTTCCCTCTTGAGTGGATCCTGAGTACGGCGGAACACGTGAAATTCCGTCGGAAGCTGGGAGGACCATCTCCCAAGGCTAAATACTACCTAGTGACCGATAGTGAACCAGTACCGTGAGGGAAAGGTGAAAAGCACCCCGGAAGGGGAGTGAAAGAGATCCTGAAACCGTGTGCCTACAAGTAGTCAGAGCCCGTTAACGGGTGATGGCGTGCCTTTTGTAGAATGAACCGGCGAGTTACGATCCCATGCAAGGTTAAGCTGATAAGGCGGAGCCGTAGCGAAAGCGAGTCTGAATAGGGCGTTTAGTATGTGGTTGTAGACCCGAAACCAGGTGATCTACCCATGTCCAGGGTGAAGTTCAGGTAACACTGAATGGAGGCCCGAACCCACGCACGTTGAAAAGTGCGGGGATGAGGTGTGGGTAGCGGAGAAATTCCAATCGAACCTGGAGATAGCTGGTTCTCTCCGAAAT
>NZ_JAZAQH010000001.1:95000-245000 GCF_036227845.1 Priestia sp. LL-8
ATAGTCAAAGTCAGAAGGAGGGGGCAGCGTGCCAAATATCTCTGACATTATCGAACAGTATTTAAAACAAGTACTTGAATTAAGTGAAAGAGAAATTGTTGAAATAAGGCGCAGTGAGATTGCTGATAAATTTCAATGCGTTCCGTCGCAAATTAATTACGTTATCAATACCCGTTTTACAGTTGAGAGAGGTTATCTTGTGGAAAGTAAGCGAGGCGGCGGCGGCTTTATTCGTATTGCCAAAGTAAAAATGCATGATGCAGCGGATTTGTTTCAGCAAGTAATTGAGATGATTCAAAATGAAATTTCACAAGTAAGTGCTGAAAACGTCATTATTAGGTTAGTTGAAGAAAAAGTCATCACAGAACGAGAAGCAAAAATCATGTTGAGTGTTATCAATCGTTCAGTTATTAATATTGAACTTCCTTATCGTGATGAGCTAAGGGCTAATCTTTTAAAAGCAATGCTTAATTCATTACGCTACCGATAAGCTCATGATCTATTTTATTTAGAACAGGGAGTGATGACAGGATGATTTGTCAGCAATGTGAAACGAGACCTGCAACTCTTCACTTCACAAAAATTATTAATGGTGAAAAGACGGAGATGCATGTATGTGAACAGTGCGCTTCAGAAAATGGAGATACATTTTCTTTTTCAAATCAGCAAGGTTTTTCGATCAATAACTTACTAGCTGGCCTACTTAACCTAGATCCAGCAGTAACTGAAAATTATAAGAAACAAAGTCAGGAGATTCTTTCTTGTCCTACTTGTGGCATGACATATCAAAAATTTGCTAAAATCGGCAGGTTTGGATGTGCAGATTGCTACAAAACATTTGAGCGACCTCTTATTCCTTTCTTGAAGAGGCTGCATGGAGGTAATTATCTACATCATGGAAAAATACCAGCAAGAATTGCAAGTAATCTTCATTTAAAAAAGGAATTACAGGCATTAAGATTGAACTTAAAAGAGTATATCGAAAAAGAGGAGTTTGAGAAAGCAGCGGAACTCCGAGATCACATTCGA
The DNA here is from genome assembly GCF_036227845.1 of Priestia sp. LL-8. NCBI lineage: Bacteria > Bacillati > Bacillota > Bacilli > Caryophanales > Bacillaceae > Priestia > Priestia sp. LL-8. Next base: position 96,030 of record NZ_JAZAQH010000001.1, read on the forward strand.
TTACTAGAAAAGAAGATGAACGAATCGAGAGAGGAGGAAGCGTAATTCATGTCCCAGGATTTGTTCTTTTCCCAGCCTGTTAGCTCTTGGATGCGTCAAGAAGCTTCAAATTCAGATATTGTTCTAAGTAGTCGAATCAGGCTGGCTCGAAATTTAACTCATTATCTTTTTCCAACTCTCTTTTCTAAAGAACAAGCAGTTGAAGTGGTTCGAGTATTCGAGCAAGTTTTTCAAAAAAGCGAGAACACCAATCAGTGGAATTTGCATTTACTAAAGATGAACGAATTACAGCCTCTTCAAAAGCAAGTGTTGGTTGAAAAGCATCTTATCAGTCCTAACTTGGCTGAAGGAGATAACAACGGAGCTTGTTTTTTATCAGAAAAAGAAGATTTGAGTATTATGGTTAATGAAGAAGATCATTTACGCATACAATGTTTATTTCCAGGCCTTCAATTATCTGAAGCTTTAAGCACAGCGAATAAAGTAGATAATTGGATTGAGAAATACGTAGATTATGCGTTTGATGAAAATAGAGGGTATTTAACCAGCTGTCCCACAAATGTGGGTACTGGGCTACGTGCATCTGTGATGATGCATCTGCCGGCTTTAGTGATGACCCGTCAAATTCATCGTATTATTCCCGCTATTAACCAGCTCGGCTTAGTGGTGAGAGGAATTTATGGAGAAGGTAGCGAAGCTTTAGGGAATATCTTTCAAATTTCTAATCAGATAACCTTAGGGAAATCTGAAGAAGATATTGTGGCAGATTTAAATAGTGTCGTACAGCAGTTAATTACACAAGAGCACTCTGCACGAGACGCGCTGTTTAAAACATCTCATGTAGAGTTAGAAGATCGAGTGTATCGTTCATATGGAGTATTGGCCAATAGCCGTATTATTGAGTCCAAAGAAGCTTCACAATGTTTATCAGATGTTCGATTAGGAATCGATTTAGGGTATATAAAAGGACTGAGTCAAAATATATTGAATGAACTTATCATTATGACGCAGCCAGGCTTTTTACAAAAGTATTCGGGAGGGCCCCTAAAGCCTCAAGAACGTGACATTAAAAGAGCCACCTTAATTCGAGAACGTCTCACTATAAATAAAAACACAAATTAAACGTGGAGGGTGACGATTATATGATGTTTGGTAGATTTACAGAGCGCGCACAAAAAGTATTAGCTTTAGCACAGGAAGAAGCACTACGCCTAGGTCACAACAACATTGGAACGGAGCACATTTTATTAGGCATCGTTCGTGAAGGTGAAGGAATTGCAGCAAAAGCTCTTTCCGCTCTAGGCCTAAGCACTGAAAAAATTCAAAAAGAAGTGGAAGCATTAATTGGCAGAGGCCAAGAATTAACGCAGACCATTCATTATACACCTCGAGCGAAAAAAGTCATTGAACTTTCAATGGATGAAGCCCGAAAGCTTGGTCATTCTTATGTAGGAACAGAACATATCTTACTAGGCTTAATTCGTGAAGGTGAAGGCGTTGCAGCACGCGTTTTAAATAATCTAGGTGTTAGCCTAAATAAAGCTCGTCAGCAAGTACTTCATTTATTAGGTAGCAATGAAGCTGCTTCAAGTCATCAAGGCGGAGGCTCTTCAAATGCCAATACACCTACGCTAGACAGCTTAGCACGCGATTTAACAGTTGTAGCGCGCGAAGGAAGCTTAGACCCTGTTATCGGACGTGGGAAAGAAATTCAGCGTGTTATCGAAGTGTTAAGCCGACGTACAAAAAACAATCCTGTATTAATTGGGGAGCCAGGTGTCGGTAAAACGGCAATCGCTGAAGGTTTGGCTCAGCAAATCGTCAACAATGAAGTTCCAGAAATTTTACGTGACAAACGCGTTATGACTTTGGATATGGGAACGGTCGTGGCTGGTACAAAATATCGCGGAGAATTTGAAGATCGCCTGAAGAAAGTAATGGATGAAATTCGTCAAGCAGGTAATATCATTCTCTTTATCGATGAGTTACACACATTAATTGGTGCTGGTGGCGCAGAGGGCGCTATCGATGCTTCTAATATTTTAAAACCGTCTCTTGCTCGTGGAGAACTTCAGTGTATCGGTGCTACGACTTTAGATGAATACAGAAAATACATTGAAAAAGATGCAGCGCTAGAGCGTCGCTTCCAGCCAATTCAAGTGGATGAACCAACGTTGGAAGAGTCTATTCAAATCTTAAAAGGGCTTCGTGACCGTTATGAAGCGCATCACCGAGTATCTATTTCTGATGAGGCAATCGAGCAAGCGGTGAAACTATCAGATCGCTACATTTCAGATCGTTTCTTACCGGATAAAGCAATCGATTTAATTGATGAAGCTGGTTCAAAAGTGCGTTTACGTTCATTTACAACGCCGCCAAATTTAAAGGAATTAGAGCAAAAATTAGAATCAGTACGCAATGAAAAAGATGCGTCTGTTCAAAGTCAAGAATTTGAAAAAGCAGCATCTTTACGCGATACAGAACAACGCCTACGCGAAGAATTAGAAGACACAAAGAAAATTTGGAAAGAGCAGCAAGGTAAGGAAAACTCAGCTGTAACCGTAGAAGATATTGCGATGGTGGTATCTAGCTGGACGGGTGTACCGGTCTCTAAACTGGCACAGGAAGAGACAGAAAGACTGCTGAACATGGAAGAGATTCTTCACTCTCGTGTAATTGGGCAAGAAGAAGCGGTAAAAGCAGTTGCAAAAGCTGTGCGCCGTGCTAGAGCAGGCTTGAAAGATCCAAAACGTCCAATTGGTTCATTCATTTTCTTAGGACCAACAGGGGTTGGTAAAACAGAGCTTGCACGTGCATTAGCGGAGTCAATCTTTGGCGATGAAGATGCAATGATTCGTATCGATATGTCTGAGTACATGGAGAAACATTCTACTTCACGCTTAGTAGGTTCACCTCCAGGATATGTTGGATACGAAGAAGGCGGCCAGTTAACGGAAAAAGTGAGAAGAAAACCTTACTCAGTTGTTCTTTTAGACGAAATTGAAAAAGCGCATCCGGATGTATTTAACATTTTATTACAAGTGTTAGAAGATGGACGCTTAACGGATTCAAAAGGTCGTACAGTTGATTTCCGTAATACGATTTTAATTATGACATCAAACGTAGGTGCGGATACATTAAAACGAAGCAAGCACTTAGGGTTCACAGTAGAAGCGGAAGGGCAAGACTACAAAGATATGAAAGGAAAAGTAATGGCGGAAATGAAGCGCGCGTTCCGTCCGGAGTTCCTAAACCGTATCGATGAAATTATCGTCTTCCATTCATTAGAGAAACCTCACTTAGCTGAAATCGTTAAATTAATGGCTGATCAGTTAACAAAACGCTTAAAAGAGCAAGAAATTGATCTTGAATTAACAAAAGAAGCAATTGATAAGATTGCAGAGGAAGGTTTTGACCCAGAATACGGTGCTCGTCCACTTCGTAGAGCAATTCAAAAACATATTGAAGACCGTTTATCTGAAGAGCTGCTAAAAGGGGTTGTTCAAAAAGGTCAGAAAGTGACGCTAGATGTAGACAAAGGAGAATTTGTTGTTAAATCCTCCGCTCCAAGCAGCATCAGCTAAATTTACTCAAACCAAGACGAGGCATACGAAAAAACACGTATGCCTCCCTTTTTATTTTAGCTTAGGAAATAGTGTACAATAGAGATAGAAATCGATTGAATGAACGGAGAGATTGATAACATAATGGCGAAACGAAAAACAAAATTTGCATGTCAGCATTGCGGATATGAATCCGCAAAATGGATGGGGAAATGTCCCGGATGCGGAAGCTGGAATTCGATGGTGGAAGAAATGGAAGAAACGAAGTCATCACGCCGAGGAGCTTTTTCCGGAGCTACTGCTTCTAAAGTTCAAAAACCTCAGTCAATTACAGCGATTGAATCTACAACAGAACCACGGATTTTTACACCTTCTGCAGAGTTAAACCGTGTATTAGGAGGCGGTATTGTCAGAGGGTCACTCGTTTTAATAGGGGGAGATCCGGGTATCGGAAAGTCTACTTTACTTTTGCAAACCTCCGCGCAGTTAGCAATGAAACAAAATAAAGTACTATATATTTCGGGAGAGGAATCAACCAAACAAACGAAGTTAAGAGCGGACAGGCTAGGTGTAAAAGCTGAAGAGCTTTATGTTCACGCAGAAACAAACTTGGAATTAATACTAGAAGCCATCTCAAGCATGCAGCCTGATTTTGTGGTGATTGATTCAATTCAAACCATTTACCATGCTGATGTGACATCAGCGCCAGGAAGCGTCTCACAGGTGCGAGAGTGTACGGCTGAACTAATGCGTGTTGCTAAAACAAATGGCATTGCCATCTTTATTGTGGGTCATGTAACGAAAGAAGGGGCCATTGCGGGTCCAAGACTTCTTGAACATATGGTGGATACGGTTCTTTATTTTGAAGGAGAGCGTCATCATACGTATCGTATATTAAGAGCGGTTAAGAACCGATTTGGATCTACAAATGAAATGGGCATTTTTGAAATGAAAGAAAGTGGGCTAGAAGAAGTATTGAATCCATCTGAAATCTTTCTAGAAGAACGGTCTCAGGGAGCAGCAGGGTCGGTTGTTGTCGCTTCAATGGAGGGAACAAGACCCGTATTAGTAGAGCTGCAGGCGCTAATCAGTCCAACGAGCTTTGGAAACCCTAGAAGAATGGCGACAGGAGTAGATCATAATCGCGTTTCGCTTATCATGGCTGTCTTAGAAAAGCGTGTAGGAATGCTGCTGCAGAATCAAGATGCTTATTTAAAAGTAGCAGGTGGAGTGAAATTAGATGAACCAGCAATCGATTTAGCTGTAGCCGTTAGCATTGCTTCAAGCTTCAGAGATGCTGCTTCTAGCGCTACAGATGTTATTGTAGGAGAGGTAGGATTAACAGGCGAAGTACGCCGAGTGTCTAGAATTGAACAGCGCGTTCAAGAAGCGGTAAAATTAGGGTTCCAACGAATTATTATTCCGGAGAAAAATTTAGGAGGATGGAAAGTCCCAGATGGTATTGATGTGATTGGGGTATCAACAGTAGCGGAGGCTCTGCAATATACATTAGGAGGATAAGCAGTGGAAGGAGAAAAAACAACAGTTAGTCAAAAACAAATATCAGAAATTCTGCAGTTTGTAGCACCAGGAACCCCTATTCGTGACGGTATCGATAACGTCTTGCGGGCAAAGACGGGCGGCTTAATTGTTATGGGCTACAATGAACAAGTCAAAAAGATGGTAGATGGAGGATTTTCCATTAATTGTGCATTTACACCTGCGCATTTATACGAGTTAGCCAAAATGGATGGAGCGCTTATTTTAAACGACAGCGGAAGCAAGATATTGTTTGCTAATGCTCAGCTCATGCCAGATCCCTCTACCCCTTCTTCACAGACAGGAATGCGTCACCGTACAGCGGAGCGCGTAGCTAAGCAGTCAGGTGTATTGGTGATAGCCATTTCACAAAGACGGAATGTGATTACGCTTTACAAAGGGTCTCTGCAGTATGTATTGAAAGACATTAGCGTTATTTTAGCAAAAGCGAATCAAGCGCTTGGAACCCTTGAAAAGTACAAGGCGGTATTAGATGAATCGATTACAAGTCTCAGTGCATTAGAGTTTGAAGAGCAAGTAACTCATACAGATGTGCTGCAGTCGCTTCATCGTACAGAAATGGTTTTGCGTATTAAAAATGAGATTTTGAGCTATATTAGCGAGTTAGGAACAGAAGGAAGGCTAATCCGTCTCCAAATGAATGAACTGCTTTCTCACTTAGAGGAAGAAGCAACTTTATTAATCAAAGATTATATGTATGACCTCAGCTTTGACCCTTACCGAGTAATTGAACGCATGCAGCAGCCGTCAAATAATGTTCTTCTCGATGACCAAACGCTCCTTCGCTTAATGGGATATCCTATGTATACAAGCTTTGAAGACAGCGTTATTCCTAGAGGGTATCGAATGCTTCATAAAATTCCAAGACTTCCATCGATTATTATTGAAAATCTCATTGATGAATTAGGGGATTTAAAAACGATAGCAGATGCGTCGGTAGAAGAATTGGATGAGGTAGAAGGCATCGGTGAAATTCGAGCACGGAAAATTAGAGAAGGCCTAAAAAGACTAAAAGAGCAGCATCTTACAAACCGTCAGCTATAGGATATTAATTGACATTAAATGTTTGATTCATTAAGATATTGTGAAAATACAAAAAAAGTGACAGTTTGTTTACAAATTCTGTTTTTTGGTTAAATAACAGGTTTCAATCATTGTAAACTGTTTATAATGATAAAGGGAGGTGAAGGCGTGTTAAAACGTTTTGTACAGTTATTTTTTATTATTACAGGTGGTACATTGGGCGTCTTTTTTATACCTGAACTTATTCAATTATTAAATCTGCAAGATGTAGCATTTCTAGAAAAACCTTACGTCGATGCAATACTGGGAGCTATTTTGTTTTTCCTTGTCACGTTTTGGATTGTTGATTATATAGTTGAATTAATTCGCCGAGTGGAAGAGGCGTTACTGAAGGCGCCTGTAACGGATGTACTTTTTGGTAGCTTAGGATTGATTTTAGGGCTTATTGTAGCCTACTTGGTCGGAGCTTTTTTAGGCAGAATTCAACTTCAAGTAGTAAGTACCATTTTACCAATCTTTCTAAGTATTCTTTTAGGTTACTTAGGGTTTCAAGTCGGCTTTAAAAAACGTGATGAGCTTGTGAACGTGTTTTCGATGCCATCTCGAATTGGGAAGAAAAAAGGGCAAGAAGAAGAAGCAGATAATGAAGAATCACTAAAGTCTCTTAAAATTTTAGATACAAGCGTTATTATTGACGGTCGTATCGCAGATATTTGTCAAACAGGATTTTTAGACGGAACGATTGTTATTCCGCGCTTTGTGCTTGAGGAACTTCAGCATATCGCTGATTCGTCGGATGTTCTAAAACGAAACAGAGGTAGACGAGGTCTAGATATTCTAAACCGTATTCAAAAGGAACTGGCAATGAAGGTAGAAATTTATGAAGGCGATTTCGAAGACATTCAAGAAGTGGACAGTAAGCTGGTCAAATTGGCAAAGCTGACTTCCGGGTTGGTCGTTACAAACGACTTTAATTTAAATAAAGTATGTGAACTTCAAAATGTCGGCGTCTTAAATATTAATGACTTAGCAAATGCCGTTAAGCCAATTGTGCTTCCGGGAGAAGAAATGAATGTGTTGGTTATAAAAGACGGTAAAGAGCATAATCAAGGTATTGCCTATCTTGATGACGGTACAATGATTGTGGTAGAAGAAGGAAGAAATTACATTGGAAAGCAAATTGATGTACTGGTGACGAGCGTACTCCAAACCTCAGCAGGCCGTATGATTTTTGCGAAACCCAAGTTATTAGAAAAAGCACTGTGACGTAACAGGTAAAGGGAGTATACCTATGAAGTATGAAATTATCGTTTTAGCTGCAGGGCAGGGGAAGCGAATGAAAGCGGGGCGGAACAAACAATTTTTAACTATTCAAAACGTTCCGCTTATCATTCATACGCTGCAAAAATTCGAACAAGATCCTTGGTGCAGTGGAATTGTACTAGTTGTAAACAAAAAAGAAGTGGCGATTTTTGAAGAGTTATTAACCGAATATCCAATTCAAAAGGTTCAATCATTGACAGTTGGAGGCGATGAACGTCAACATAGCGTTTATAACGGCCTTAAAAATCTAAAGCAGGCTCAGATGGTATTAATTCATGATGGCGCTCGACCATTTGTTCAACAAAACACAATCCATGAGTTAGTAGAAAAAGCTGCTAGTGATAAGGCTGCTGTACTGGCTGTTCCAGTAAAAGACACAATTAAGCGTGTGGAACAGGGGACTGTCATTGAAACAGTTGAGCGCTCTAGCTTGTGGGCTATTCAAACGCCGCAGGCTTTTCTTTTTGATGTAGTAATGGATGCACACGAAAAAGCAAAAACAAATGAATACTTAGGCACCGATGATGCAAGCTTAGTAGAAAAAGCGGGGCAAAAAGTATCGATTGTAGAGGGAAATTACGATAATATAAAACTAACAACACCAGAAGATTTGTTATATGCAGAAGCTATATTAACAAAGCTAAACACAGCTAAAGGAGTGGAAAAATGAACATTCGAGTAGGACAAGGTTTCGACGTACATGAATTTGCAGAAGGAAGACCTTTAATCATCGGCGGTTTAGAAATTCCGTATGAAAAAGGATTATTAGGCCATTCAGATGCAGATGTGCTGTTGCACACAATCGCAGATGCCTTATTAGGAGCGGCGGCTAAAGGAGATATCGGAAAGCATTTTCCAGATACAGACCCTGAATTTAAAGATGCTGATTCAGCAAAGCTTCTTCAACATGTATGGAAACTGCTAAAAGATGAAGGCTATGAATTAAGCAATGTAGATTGCACGATTATCGCGCAAAAACCTAAAATGGCTCCTTATATTGAACCAATGAGAGAGCGCATTGCGCAGCTGTTAGAAGCAAGCATTTCTCAAATTAACGTCAAGGCAACAACAACAGAAAAGTTAGGTTTTACGGGACGTGAAGAAGGAATTGCCGCCCAAGCAGCCGTTTTAGTTTATCAAAAATAAAAACAGTTGACTTTGACAGATACCTAATTGGTGATAAAATTAGAACATGTCTAAAACATATAAATACATACTATAAGTAATATTAAATTGGAGGTCATCTTAGTTATGTCAAGCGAAGTAAGAGTTCGTTATGCCCCGAGTCCAACTGGACATCTTCATATAGGGAATGCAAGAACAGCACTATTTAATTATTTATTTGCACGAAATCAAAACGGTAAATTTATTATCCGTATTGAAGATACAGATCAAAAGCGTAATATCGAAGGCGGAGAAGAAAGTCAGCTGCGCTATTTAAAATGGTTAGGTATTGAATGGGATGAGAGTATCGACGTAGGCGGCGAGTACGGTCCTTACCGCCAGTCTGAACGTACGGAAATCTATCAAAAATATACGGAAGAACTTCTTGAAAAAGGATTAGCTTATCACTGTTACTGTACGTCGGAAGAGCTTGAAAAAGAGCGTGAAGAACAGCAGGCGAACAGTCAAATGCCGCGCTATTCAGGTAAGTGCCGTAACTTAACAGCTGAACAGCGTGCTGAACTAGAAGCAGAAGGCCGTGAGCCAAGCATTCGCTTCCGTGTTCCTAGTAACACAGAAATTAAGTGGAATGATATTGTCAAAGATGAAGTATCATTTGAGTCTGAAGGCATTGGTGATTTCGTTATTGTGAAAAAAGACGGTACACCAACATATAACTACGCTGTAGCCATTGATGATTATCTAATGAAGATGACGCATGTTCTACGCGGAGATGACCATATTTCTAATACACCGAAGCAAATTCTTGTGTATGAAGCTTTAGGCTGGACGCCTCCTGTATTTGGTCATATGACATTAATCGTAAATGAAAATCGTCGCAAGCTAAGTAAACGTGATGAGTCAATCATTCAGTTTATTGAGCAATATAAAGAATTAGGCTACTTGCCGGAAGCACTGTTTAATTTTATTACAATGCTTGGCTGGTCACCTGTGGGAGAAGAAGAAATCTTCTCTAAAGAACAGTTTATTGAAATTTTTGACCCAGCTCGTTTATCAAAATCTCCAGCACTATTCGATACAAGCAAATTACGTTGGATGAACAACCAATACATGAAACAACTGGATTTAGACGAGGTAGTAGCTTTATCAGTTCCTCACTTAGTGAAAGCTGGAAAAGTTGAAGAAACGCGCGATGCAGAAACAGAACAATGGGTACGTGACTTAGTCGCTCTATACCAAGAACAAATGAGCTTTGGCGCTGAGATTGTTGAACTTACTGAAATGTTCTTTAAGAAAGAAATTGATTACAGTGAAGAAGCAAAAGCAGTGCTTGGTGAAGAGCAAGTACCAGAAGTGCTAAAAGCATTTGCTGAAGAGATTTCTTCTTTAGAAGAATTCAGCGCTGATGAGATTAAGGCAGCAACAAAAGCTGTACAAAAAGCAACAGGTCAAAAAGGTAAAAAACTATTTATGCCAATTCGTGTAGCAACAACAGGCGAAACACACGGTCCAGAGCTTCCAAAAGCTATTTCCCTTTTAGGGAAAGAAACAGTTCTAGCTCGTTTAGAAAGCATTTATAGTTAACAAATTTCTATTTTGCCCATATGATACAGTAATCAAATATGGATATCGTTGAGAAGGAAGAGTAGGCAAGTTCATTGCATATCAGAGAGGGTTATCACCGGCTGAAAGTAACCTATGACAAAACTTGTTGAAGTGCGCCTTTGAGTCTTTTGTTGAATGCTACTAAGTAAGTAGGCAAAAGCGGGTACTTTCACGTTATGAGAGAAGAGTTGGGATTGTTTGTTGATCCAAACAGAGTGGAACCGCGTATATACGTCTCTGTGTCATTTGACATAGGGACGTTTTTTTATACAATCAATGAGTAGATAGAGGAATAGCGGAATTGGGGTGAGATGATGCTAAAGTTGTTAAAGGAAGACATTGAGGCCATATTTGAACAAGATCCTGCAGCAAGAAGTTATATTGAAGTGATATTAACCTATTCGGGGTTGCATGCTATTTGGGCACATAGATTAGCTCACGGGCTTTTTAAAAGAAAGTGGTTTTTTCTGGCACGTGTAATCTCACAAATTAGCCGATTCTTCACAGGGATTGAAATTCATCCGGGTGCGAAAATTGGCCGCCGATTTTTTATTGATCACGGAATGGGAATTGTTATTGGGGAAACGTGCGAAATTGGAGATAATGTAACCGTATATCAAGGAGTAACACTCGGAGGAACAGGGAAAGAAAAAGGAAAGCGTCACCCGACGATTGAAGACAATGTCTTAATTGCAACAGGTGCTAAAGTGCTAGGGTCGATTACGATTCATGCGCACTCTAAAATTGGAGCAGGCTCAGTTGTGTTAAATGACGTCCCAGAAAACTCAACGGTTGTTGGTATCCCTGGCCGAGTCGTCATTCAAAATGGCGTCCGGATTCCAAAAGATTTGAATCATCAAGATTTGCCAGATCCAGATGCAGAGCGTTTCAAGCAGCTAGAGAAAGAAATTTTACATCTGCAAAATCAATTAAAGGAATTAAAAGAAGGGAAGATCCATCATGGCAATTAAGCTATATAACACGTTAACACGTCAAAAAGAGACGTTTGTACCGCTAGAAGAAAACAAAGTTAAAATGTATGTGTGCGGGCCAACTGTATATAACTATATTCATATTGGAAATGCACGTCCTGCGATCGTATTTGATACGGTGCGCCGCTATTTAGAATTTAGAGGCTACGACGTAGAGTATGTTTCAAACTTCACAGATGTGGATGATAAATTAATTAAGGCAGCAAAAGAGTTAGGAGAAGATGTTCCAACGATCGCAAACCGCTTTATCGATGCCTACTTTGAAGATACATCAGCCCTTGGGTGCAAGCATGCCGATGTGCATCCACGCGTAACTGAAAATATGGATATCATTATTGAGTTCATCGACGAATTGGTGAAAAAAGGCTATGCATATGAGTCAGAGGGTGATGTATACTATCGTACACGTAAGTTTGAGGGATACGGAAAATTATCACATCAATCTATTGATGAATTGCAATCCGGTGCTCGTATCGAAGTTGGAGAAAAGAAAGAAGACCCATTAGACTTTACGCTTTGGAAAGCAACCAAAGATGGAGAGATTGCTTGGGATAGCCCTTGGGGTCAAGGTAGACCAGGCTGGCATATTGAGTGCTCAGCAATGGCACGCAAGTATTTAGGTGATACAATTGATATCCATGCAGGCGGTCAGGATTTAGCTTTTCCTCATCACGAAAATGAAATTGCCCAATCAGAAGCCCTAACTGGGAAATCGTTCGCGAAATATTGGCTTCATAACGGATATATCAATATTGACAATGAAAAGATGTCTAAATCACTAGGGAACTTCGTGTTAGTTCATGACATTATTAAAAAGCATGATCCTTCTCTACTTCGATTCTTTATTTTATCTGTTCATTATCGTCACCCAATTAACTATAACGAAGAGATTTTAGAGAATACACGCAAAGGGTTTGAGCGTCTGCAAACAGCTTACGGCAACTTAACTCACCGCCTAGAAGCAGCAACAAATCTTCAAGAAGATGCTTCAGAATGGTTTGAGAAGCTAAAAGAGCTTCGCGAAACGTTCATTGAAGAGATGGATGATGATTTTAATACGGCAAATGCTATTTCTGTTCTGTTTGAGCTAGCAAAGCAAGCTAACTTGTATTTATTAGAACAAACAACGTCTACAGATGTAATTGAAGCCTTTGTTAAAGAGTTTGAAGAGTTAGGTGCTGCAATAGGCATTACGTTTGGAGAAGCTGGACTTCTAGACGAAGAAATTGATCAATTGATCCAAGATCGTATTCAGGCTCGTAAAGATCGTAATTTCCAATTAGCAGATCAAATTCGAGATGAATTAAAGGCTAAAAATATTATTTTAGAAGATACGGCGCAAGGAACAAGATGGAAAAGAGGATAATAGTTTTATGAGCAGCAGTAAATTAGATGTAAAACAGCTAAATAGCTTAGCTCTTGCTTATATGGGTGATGCGGTGTTTGATTTGCATGTTCGCCGCCACCTGCTGGTGTTAGGGACAGTGCGCCCTAACCAGCTTCATAATAAAGCTAAAAAATACGTATCAGCAAAAGCACAAGCGCAAATCGTATATTATTTTAAAAATGAAAACTTTTTTACTGAAGAAGAAGAAGGTGTACTGCGCCGAGGACGCAATGCAAAGTCCGGTACAGTCCCTAAAAACACAGATGTGCAAACGTATCGCTACAGTACGGCATTTGAAGCGGTCGTAGGCTATTTGTATCTCTTAGGTGAAGAAGAAAGATTGATGGAACTTATTACTAAAGCTATCTCTTTCGTCGATGAAGGAGAGGGAGGAATGAATCATGGAACATGAATTTATCATTGGACGTAATCCGGTCCTAGAAGCCCTAAAGTCTGGGCGCGACATTAACAAACTATGGATTGCCGAAGGATCGCAAGGCGGTTCTATGGGGCAAATCACGCAGTTAGCAAAACGTAATGGTGTATTGGTGCAGTTTGTACCGAAAAAGAAAATTGAGCAAATGGTAGACGGTATTCATCAAGGAGTAGCTGCACAAGTTGCTGCTTATCAGTATGCAGAGTTAGATGATTTATTTAACTTAGCGGAAAAACGTAATGAAAGTCCGTTTTTTCTTCTGTTAGATGAGCTTGAAGATCCCCATAATTTAGGTTCTATTATGCGAACAGCCGATGCCGTTGGCGCACACGGTATTATTATTCCAAAGCGTCGTTCAGTTGGATTGACGGCCACTGTAGCTAAGGCGTCTACAGGAGCGATTGAACATATTCCTGTAGCAAGGGTAACAAACCTATCAAGGACGATTGATGAATTAAAAGATCGAGGCGTATGGATTGTTGGAACAGATGCGAAAGAAAGCGACGATTACCGCAACTTAGATGGAGGTATGCCGCTTACATTAGTGATTGGAAGCGAAGGAAAAGGCATGAGTCGTTTGATTCGTGAAAAATGCGACTTCCTTGTACAGCTTCCAATGGTTGGGCATGTTACATCGTTAAATGCATCTGTAGCAGCTAGTCTTCTCATGTATGAGGTTTACCGAAAACGCCATCCTCTAGGTGAATAAGAATGGATATTCTACTGGTGGATGGTTATAACATGATAGGTGCGTGGCCCGACCTAAGAAAGCTTAGAGATAATGATTTAGCCAGTGCCCGAGACCTGTTAATCGAAAAGATGGCAGAGTATCAAGCATATATGGGCTATCGTGTCATTATTGTCTTCGATGCTCATATGGTCGAAGGAATTGAAAAGAAGGCAAAAAATCATAAGGTTGACGTTGTATTTACAAGAGAAAATGAAACAGCGGATGAGTACATTGAAAAGCTGGCTCAAGAGCTAAACAATGTAAAGACACAGATCCATGTTGCTACATCTGATTTTACGGAGCAGTGGGCAATCTTTGGACAAGGTGCGCTTAGAATTTCTGCTCGAGAATTGTACAACGAAATTGAGCAAATTGAGAAACATATTAATCTTGATGTGAAGTCTATTCAAAATCAAAAGCCAGCGGCACGCATTCAACTTTCCAATCAAGTAGCCGAAATTTTCGAAAAATGGCGTCGGGGACAGCGGTGAGGTTATTGACGGTACGGAATTAGCTACTGTATAATATTTCTATCTACTGTGCGGTCGGGGGGATCGATATGGGCGATAATTATGGGAGAAAACTGCATGCTCATTTCGAACAACAAGAGGATGAAACAGTTGTCGATCTTGTGCATAAAGGCGATATTGACGCATTAGAGTATTTGATTCATAAATACAAAAACTTTGTGCGAGCAAAGGCGCGGTCATATTTTTTAATTGGGGCAGACCGTGAAGATATTGTACAAGAAGGTATGATAGGGTTATATAAGGCAATTAGAGATTTTAGAGAAGATAAGCTAACTTCTTTTAAAGCTTTTGCTGAACTTTGCATTACCCGGCAAATTATTACCGCTATTAAAACCGCAACAAGGCAAAAACATATTCCATTAAACTCTTATGTATCATTGGACAAGCCAATATATGATGAAGAGTCCGACCGAACCTTAATGGATGTTATTTCGGGGACAAAAGTAGCAAATCCAGAAGAATTGCTCATTAATCGAGAGAAGTTTGATGATATTGAATTAAAGATGGCTGAACTGTTAAGTGATCTTGAGCGAAAAGTTCTTGTTCTTTATTTAGATGGTCAATCTTATCAAGAGATTTCAGAAGAGTTAAACCGCCACGTCAAATCCATCGATAATGCACTTCAGCGTGTGAAGAGGAAATTAGAGCGCTACCTCGAGATTCGTGAAATCACAATGTAGCCTTCTATCCTCATATTGACATGCTAAGAAAGTCTGTGATACTTTTTTATAGACATTATCACTCTATAGGTGGTTGACATTATGCGTAAAAAAGTTGTACTTGCGTGTGTGCAATGCGCTAGTCGTAACTATACGACTATGAAAAACACACAGCAAAACGAAGAGCGTTTAGAAATGAAGAAGTTTTGCAAAACGTGTAACGCACATACGATTCATCGTGAAACAAAGTAGATCAATAATCTGCACAGACTAATACCCCTTTTAATTTATTGGAGGTTACAAACATGAACCGTGTAGGAAATTTCTTGCGTGATGTTGGGCGTGAGATGAAGAAGGTAAGTTGGCCTAAAAAAAATGAGCTAACTCGTTATACAATTACTGTTATTTCTACAGTTGTATTTATGACACTCTTTTTTGTAGTAGTTGATTACGGAATTTCGTCACTTATTCGTTTAATCCCTTGAATAAATTGACTTAAATCATGGTATAATAAAGCTAAATTATGTTTTTTTCAGAAAAGCCCGGAGACGGGTTTTTTAATTTGCTTTAAGAATGATTGTGCTAGGAGTCAACTATTTTCCTAGTGCGTTGTCTGTGCAATAGATTAGGACATCTTATTTTATAGTGAGCTGGGAGGGAAGGACGTATAGTCCTCAGAAATGGAGAAAAATTGGTATGTAGTCCATACTTATTCTGGATATGAAAATAAAGTAAAAACAAATTTAGAAAAGCGCGTAGAAACAATGGGTATGCAAGATAAAATTTTCCGCGTTGTTGTTCCTGAAGAAGAAGAAAGAGAAATTAAGAACAACAAAGAAAAGATTACAAAGAAAAAAGTATTTCCAGGGTACGTGTTAGTTGAAATCATCATGACGGATGATTCATGGTATGTAGTTCGTAATACCCCTGGTGTTACGGGCTTTGTAGGTTCAGCAGGTTCTGGATCAAAGCCAACTGCTCTTCTACCAGAAGAAGTAGAAATGATCTTAAAACAAATGGGCATGGACGAGCAGCATGCTGACTTTGACTTTGAACTAAAAGAAACAGTATTGGTTCAAGAAGGTCCGTTTGCAAACTTCGAAGGTACCATTGAAGAAATTGATACAGATAAACGTAAAGTTAAGGTTCATGTAGATATGTTCGGAAGACAAACGCCCGTAGAGCTAGACTTTACACAAATTGAAAAAATATAATCTGTAAGACCTTGCAATTCATGAAGTTTAATGTTAATATTTCATAAGTCAGTATGTCTCAAAACTAGAGACTAAAACAACTATTTCTTTATTTTATATATAAAGAACATTGAGTGGGAGGGCATCGCCCTATTACCACATCACGGACTTAAGGAGGTGTGTCTCGTGGCTAAAAAAGTAATTAAACTTGTTAAGTTACAAATTCCTGCAGGTAAAGCAAATCCAGCGCCACCAGTTGGTCCTGCATTAGGTCAAGCCGGTGTTAACATCATGGGTTTCTGTAAGGAGTTTAACGCTCGCACAGCTGATCAAGCTGGTCTTATCATTCCTGTTGAAATCACGGTATTTGAAGACCGTTCATTTACATTTATTACGAAAACTCCACCTGCTGCTGTACTACTTAAGAAAGCGGCTGGTATTGAGTCTGGTTCTGGTGAACCAAACCGTAATAAAGTTGCAACAGTCAAGCGTGACAAAGTGCGTGAGATTGCTGAAACTAAAATGCCTGACTTAAACGCTGCTAGCGTTGAATCTGCAATGCGCATGGTAGAAGGTACAGCGCGCAGTATGGGAATCGTAGTTGAAGACTAATTCCATTTGATTGGGTGTTAGAAGGTTGCGAGAAATGGAAGTTTTCCTATGCTCGCAACCTTTATTAGTGGGAGGTTATTCCGTTAAAACCACATAAGGAGGAAACAAAAATGGCTAAAAAAGGTAAAAAGTACGTTGAAGCTGCTAAGCTTGTAGATCGTACACAAACTTATTCAGTACAAGAAGCGATTGAATTAGTAAAGAAAACAAACACAACTAAATTTGATGCAACTGTAGAAGTAGCATTCCGTTTAGGAGTTGACCCTAAGAAAGCTGACCAACAAATTCGTGGTGCAGTAGTACTACCAAACGGTACAGGTAAAACTCAACGTGTATTAGTATTCGCTAAAGGCGAAAAAGCTAAAGAAGCTGAAGCTGCAGGCGCTGACTACGTTGGCGATGCTGACTACATCAACAAAATCCAACAAGGTTGGTTCGAGTTCGATGTAATCGTAGCTACTCCAGACATGATGGGTGAAGTTGGTAAACTTGGTCGTGTATTAGGACCTAAAGGTTTAATGCCAAACCCTAAAACTGGTACAGTAACATTTGATGTTCAAAAAGCAGTTAACGAAATCAAAGCTGGTAAAGTAGAATACCGTGTTGATAAAGCTGGTAACATCCACGTACCAATCGGTAAAGTATCTTTCGAAGAGAGCAAGTTAGTTGAAAACTTCACTACAATCTTCGAAACTATGGTAAAAGCTAAGCCGGCAGCAGCAAAAGGCACATACATGAAGAACGTAGCTGTTACTTCAACAATGGGCCCTGGTATCAAAGTTGATACTGCTTCATTCTCTGCTTAATAAATTTGGAAATAAATCGGTGTTGACTTTTTGAAAGTCCCTGATTATAATAGATAATGTTGTTAAAAAGAATAACATTTGTACCGTAGACAGTAGGTGCTGCAAAGCTTAATTTCCTACCGAGGTGTGTGAGATAAATTAGTGAAACGTTATGGTTCGCTTACTACACCTCCATGTCTTTATTGTCATGGAGGTTTTTTATTGCACCTTGTCTGAGTGTACGGAAGGAAATCTACAGGAGGTGTAAAGATGAGCAACGTAATTGAACAAAAGAAACAAGTCGTAGACGAAATTGCTGAAAAACTTCAAGCGAGTAACTCAATAGTTGTCGTTGACTACCGTGGTTTGAATGTTGCTGAAGTTACTGAACTTCGTAAGCAATTACGTGAAGCAGGCATTGAGTTCAAAGTTTACAAAAACACTTTAACTCGCCGTGCTGTAGAAAAACTTGAACTAACAGATCTTAATGATGCGTTAGTAGGTCCAAATGCAATCGCATTTGGTGGAGAAGATGTTGTTGCTCCAGCTAAAATTTTAAACAACTTCGCTAAAGAACACGAAGCGTTAGAAATCAAAGCTGGTGTAATTGAAGGTAATGTTGCATCTGTTGAAGAAATTAAAGCACTTGCAGAACTACCATCTCGCGAAGGCTTACTTTCTATGTTGCTTAGCGTGCTTCAAGCTCCAATTCGCAACCTTGCTCTTGCTACAAAAGCTGTGGCAGATCAAAAAGAAGAACAAGGTGCATAATCTAGTCTGTTATATATAACACAATCACAAGGAGGAAATTAACAATGACTCAAGAACAAATCATTGAAGCAGTTAAAAATATGACTGTTTTAGAACTTAACGATTTAGTAAAAGCAATCGAAGAAGAATTTGGCGTAACTGCTGCTGCTCCTGTAGCTGTAGCTGGCGGTGCTGCTGGTGAAGCTGCTGCTGAGAAAACTGAATTTGACCTAGTACTTGAAAGTGCTGGCGGACAAAAAATCAAAGTTATCAAAGTAGTACGTGAAATCACTGGTCTTGGCTTAAAAGAAGCTAAAGAAATCGTTGATAACGCTCCAAAAGCTCTTAAAGAAGGTATTTCTAAAGAAGAAGCTGAAGAAGCAAAAGCTAAACTTGAAGAAGTTGGCGCTTCTGTAGAAGTTAAGTAATTACTGCTTAACAACTGATATAAAAAAGCTCGCTTGTACAAGCGAGCTTTTTTGCTTCTGTCATCCTTTTCATTTATAGTAAAGAAGAACATATTGATTAGGAGGTTCTATTTTGACAGAACATTATTTTTCTAATACACCATCGTCTGCAAGTAATGAAGAGCGCTTTTCATTTGAATTGAGAGGAACCTCTTTTTCATTTACGAGTGACCGCGGTGTTTTTTCAAAAAAAGAGATCGATTTTGGATCGCGCCTGTTAATTGAAACGTTTCAAATGCCCGAGAGTCCCGGCCCGCTTCTGGATGTTGGGTGCGGATATGGCCCAATTGGGTTGGCACTTGCAAAAGAGGACAGCCAAAGAAACGTTCATATGGTTGATGTTAATGAACGTGCATTAGCACTAGCTCAAAAAAATGCTGAAGTTAATTCAGTATCAAATGTTTCAATCTATCAAAGCTCTTGCTATGAAAATGTGAAGGAAACGAATTTTGCAGCTATTCTTAGTAATCCGCCGATCCGTGCGGGTAAAAAAGTTGTTCATGAAATTCTAGAAAAGTCATTAGATCACCTTGCTGACCAAGGAGAACTTTGGATTGTGATTCAGAAAAAGCAAGGAGCACCATCTGCTCTTGCGAAATTAGAATCTCTATTTAATGAAGTAGAAGTAGTAGAAAAGAAAAAAGGGTATTATATCATATGTGCTAAAAAATGTTGACTAATATTTTTTAGTATGTTAGCATTATAAAATGCCAATATATAAATATTCCATATAAGCTCGGGTTATACATAAAATAAAAGGTATAATTTTGAATTATATGGGAAAAACTAATAAAATCAATAGTACGTTTTTATGAAATTGTGGTTTTCTATTTAAAGAGACCATTTTTCTTTTGTTCAATAATAAACATATGGTTTATTATATATTTTGAATAATAACGCTTGATTTGAGGGGTGAATCAGTTGACAGGTCAACTAGTTCAGTATGGACGCCACCGCCAACGCAGAAGTTATGCTCGTATTAGTGAAGTTTTAGAGTTACCGAACTTAATCGAGATTCAAACGGCTTCATACCAATGGTTTTTAGATGAAGGTTTACGAGAAATGTTCCAAGATATTTCTCCAATTGATGATTTTACAGGTAACTTATCACTAGAATTTATTGATTACAGCTTAGGTGAGCCAAAGTATTCAGTAGGAGAGTCTAAAGAACGTGATGTAACTTATGCAGCACCTCTTCGTGTTAAGGTGCGGTTAATTAATAAAGAAACAGGTGAAGTAAAAGACCAAGATGTGTTCATGGGAGATTTCCCATTGATGACCGAAACAGGTACCTTTGTAATTAATGGTGCTGAGCGTGTTATCGTATCACAGTTGGTTCGTTCACCAAGTGTTTACTATAGTGGAAAGCTTGATAAAAACGGTAAAAAAGGATATACAGCAACTGTTATCCCTAACCGTGGTGCATGGCTAGAATATGAAACTGATGCAAAAGATGTAGTATACGTGCGTATTGATCGTACTCGTAAACTGCCAGTAACAGTGCTGTTACGCGCGCTAGGTTTCGGTTCTGACCAAGAGATTATCGATTTAATCGGTGATAATGAATACATCCGTAATACGCTTGAAAAAGATAATACGGAAACAACGGAAAAAGCGCTATTAGAAATCTATGAGCGTTTACGTCCGGGTGAACCACCGACAGTTGAGAATGCGAAGTCTCTATTAGTATCTCGCTTCTTTGATCCAAAACGATATGACTTAGCGAACGTAGGTCGCTATAAAATTAATAAAAAGCTTCATATCAAACATCGCTTATTTAATCAAAAGCTAGCTGAAACATTAGTTGATCCTGAAACAGGTGAAATTATTGCAGAAAAAGGCGCAATGATTGATCGCCGTCTGCTAGATCGCTTGATTCCGATGCTTGAAGGTGGAGTAAACTTCAAAACTTATAGTCCGGTTGGTGGAGTAGTAGAAGACGATGTTACATTACAATCTATTAAGATTTATGCGCCAAATGATCCAGAAGGTGAAAAAGTCATCACTGTATCAGGTAACGCATATGTAACAGAAGAAGTTAAAAATATCACACCTGCTGATATTTTAGCATCAATCAGTTACTTCTTTAACTTGCTTCATCAAGTAGGAGACACAGATGATATCGACCACTTAGGTAACCGTCGTCTGCGTTCTGTAGGTGAATTGTTACAAAACCAATTCCGTATCGGTTTATCTCGTATGGAACGTGTTGTTCGTGAAAGAATGTCAATTCAAGACACGAATACAATC
Source organism: Priestia sp. LL-8 (assembly GCF_036227845.1). Lineage (NCBI taxonomy): Bacteria > Bacillati > Bacillota > Bacilli > Caryophanales > Bacillaceae > Priestia > Priestia sp. LL-8. Next base: position 117,020 of record NZ_JAZAQH010000001.1, read on the forward strand.
ACACCTCAACAGTTAATTAATATTCGCCCAGTTATTGCGGCGATTAAAGAGTTCTTTGGAAGTTCTCAATTATCACAGTTCATGGATCAAACGAATCCATTAGGCGAATTGACGCACAAACGTCGTCTTTCAGCTTTAGGACCTGGTGGTTTAACGCGTGAGCGCGCTGGTTTCGAAGTGCGTGACGTTCACTACTCCCACTATGGCCGTATGTGTCCGATTGAAACGCCAGAGGGTCCGAATATCGGGTTAATCAACTCACTTTCTTCTTATGCAAAAGTAAACAAATTCGGTTTCATCGAAACACCTTACCGTCGTATCGATCCTGAAACAGGTAAAGTGACAGAGCGAATTGACTACTTAACAGCTGATGAAGAAGATAACTATGTTGTAGCCCAAGCGAACGCTCGTCTAGGTGATGATGGTTCATTCTTAGATGAAAATGTCGTTGCACGTTTCCGTGGAGAAAACACGGTTATCCGTCGCGATCGTTTAGACTATATGGATGTATCACCAAAACAAGTTGTATCTGCCGCTACAGCATGTATCCCATTCTTAGAGAACGATGACTCTAACCGTGCATTAATGGGTGCGAACATGCAACGTCAAGCAGTACCTTTATTAAATCCTGAAGCACCAATCGTAGGTACAGGTATGGAATACGTATCTGGTAAAGACTCTGGTGCAGCCGTGATTTGTAAATATCCTGGCGTTGTAGAGCGCGTAGAAGCAAAACAAATTTTTGTTCGCCGCTATGAAGAAGTAGACGGACAAAAAGTTAAAGGTAACTTAGATCAATACAAACTATTAAAATTTGTTCGTTCTAACCAAGGTACTTGTTACAACCAGCGTCCAATTGTTTCAGTTGGCGACGAAGTAGTAAAAGGTGAGATCTTAGCCGATGGTCCTTCAATGGAAAAAGGTGAGCTTGCTTTAGGACGAAACGTAATGGTTGGTTTCATGACATGGGATGGTTACAACTATGAGGATGCCATCATCATGAGTGAACGCCTTGTGAAAGACGATGTATATACGTCTGTTCATATTGAAGAATATGAATCTGAGTCTCGTGATACGAAACTTGGACCTGAAGAAATTACGCGTGACATTCCAAACGTAGGTGAAGATGCGCTTCGCAACTTAGATGAGCGTGGAATCATCCGCATTGGTGCAGAAGTAAAAGATGGAGATCTTTTAGTTGGTAAAGTAACGCCAAAAGGTGTAACAGAACTAACAGCTGAAGAACGTCTTCTACACGCTATTTTCGGTGAAAAAGCGCGTGAAGTTCGTGATACTTCTCTTCGTGTACCGCACGGCGGCGGTGGAATCATTCTTGATGTTAAAGTCTTCAACCGTGAAGATGGCGACGAATTACCACCAGGTGTAAACCAATTAGTCCGTGTATACATTGTTCAGAAGCGTAAAATTTCTGAAGGTGACAAAATGGCCGGTCGTCACGGTAACAAAGGTGTAATTTCACGTATTTTACCTGAAGAAGATATGCCTTACCTACCAGACGGTACGCCAATTGACATCATGTTAAACCCATTAGGGGTACCATCTCGTATGAACATCGGTCAGGTGCTAGAGCTTCATTTAGGTATGGCTGCTCGTAAGCTTGGCATTCACGTTGCGTCTCCAGTATTTGATGGTGCGCGTGAGGAAGATGTTTGGGCAACAATCGAAGAAGCTGGCATGTCTCGTGATGCTAAAACAGTTCTATATGATGGTCGAACAGGTGAACCATTCGATAACCGTGTATCAGTAGGAATCATGTACATGATCAAACTTGCTCACATGGTAGACGATAAACTTCACGCTCGTTCTACTGGACCATACTCACTTGTTACACAGCAACCACTTGGTGGTAAAGCGCAGTTCGGTGGACAGCGTTTTGGTGAGATGGAAGTATGGGCACTTGAAGCATACGGTGCTGCTTACACATTACAAGAGATCTTAACAGTGAAATCAGACGACGTAGTAGGTCGTGTGAAAACATACGAAGCAATTGTTAAAGGTGAAAACATTCCAGAACCTGGCATACCTGAATCGTTCAAAGTATTGATTAAAGAACTACAAAGTTTAGGTATGGATGTGAAGATGCTTTCTGCTGACGAGCAAGAAATTGATATCATGGACTCAGAAGAGGACCATGAGCAACCAACAGAATCAATTATTGCAGATAACGAAGAAAGCCTTTCTGAAGGACAAAAAGATCCTGTCACAAAAGAGTAAGGAATTACTTTCATATAAACGTTAAGGGAAAAAACCTGTAGATTAAAAGGGAGGTAGGCTCCTTGCTAGATGTAAATAACTTTGAGTATATGAAAATCGGTCTAGCTTCGCCAGATAAAATTCGTTCTTGGTCGTACGGTGAGGTAAAAAAACCTGAAACGATCAACTATCGTACGTTAAAACCTGAAAAAGACGGCTTATTCTGTGAGCGTATTTTTGGTCCACAAAAAGACTGGGAATGTCACTGCGGAAAATATAAGCGCGTTCGTTATAAAGGTGTTGTATGTGATCGTTGTGGCGTAGAAGTTACGCGCGCAAAAGTTCGTCGTGAACGTATGGGTCACATCGAACTAGCTGCACCTGTTTCACATATTTGGTACTTCAAAGGTATTCCTAGCCGCATGGGACTTGTCTTAGACATGTCCCCTCGTGCGCTAGAGGAAATCATTTATTTTGCTTCTTATGTAGTAACGGATGCTGGTGATACACCACTTGAAAAGAAACAGCTTTTATCAGAGAAAGAGTACCGTGCGTATCGTGAGAAGTACGGACAAACTTTCCATGCAGCAATGGGTGCTGAAGCTGTTAAGAAATTATTACATGACATTGATCTTGATAAAGAAGTAGATGCTTTAAAAGAAGAATTGAAAACTGCTCAAGGTCAACGTCGTACACGTGCTATTAAACGTTTAGAAGTACTAGAGGCTTTCCGTCATTCTGGTAACGAACCTTCTTGGATGATTTTAGACGTTCTACCGGTTATTCCGCCAGAACTTCGTCCAATGGTTCAATTAGATGGTGGACGCTTTGCTACGTCTGATCTAAATGATTTATATCGCCGTGTAATTAACCGTAACAACCGCTTAAAGCGTTTATTAGACCTTGGAGCTCCTAGCATCATCGTTCAAAACGAAAAGCGTATGCTTCAAGAAGCTGTAGATGCATTAATCGATAATGGTCGTCGCGGCCGTCCGGTAACAGGACCAGGTAACCGTCCATTAAAATCTCTTTCTCACATGTTAAAAGGTAAGCAAGGTCGCTTCCGTCAAAACTTGTTAGGTAAACGTGTTGACTACTCTGGCCGTTCGGTAATCGTTGTAGGTCCGAACTTAAAGATGTATCAATGTGGTCTTCCAAAAGAAATGGCGTTAGAGCTTTTCAAACCTTTCGTAATGAAAGAGCTTGTTGAACGCGGTTTAGCTCATAACATCAAGAGTGCAAAACGTAAAATTGAACGTGTGCAACCTGAAGTATGGGACGTATTAGAATCGGTTATTAAAGAGCATCCAGTTCTTTTAAACCGTGCACCAACTCTACACAGACTAGGTATTCAAGCATTTGAACCTACGCTTGTAGAAGGTCGCGCTATCCGTCTTCACCCGCTTGTATGTACAGCATATAACGCTGACTTTGACGGTGACCAAATGGCGGTTCACGTTCCATTATCTGCAGAAGCACAAGCAGAAGCACGTATCTTAATGCTTGCTGCTCAAAATATCTTGAACCCTAAAGATGGTAAACCAGTTGTTACACCTTCACAGGATATGGTATTAGGTAACTACTACTTAACACTTGAGCGTGAAGAGGCAGTTGGAGAAGGTATGGTGTTCAAAGATACGAACGAAGCACTATTAGCGTACCAAAACGGTTATGTGCATCTTCATACACGTGTAGCTGTGTATGCAGGTTCTTTAAACAACGAAACGTTTACAGAAGCACAAAATCAACAATTGCTTGTTACAACGGTTGGTAAATTAGTTTTCAACGAAATTTTACCAAAATCGTTCCCATACATTAACGAACCAACAAGAGAAAACTTAGAAGTGAAAACTCCTGAGAAGTATTTTGTTGAAAAAGGTGCAGACGTGAAGGAATTCATCAAGAATCAACCGGCTATCGCACCGTTCAAGAAAAAAATCTTAGGAAATATCATCGCTGAAGTATTTAAACGTTTCAAAATTACTGAGACTTCTAAAATGCTTGACCGCATGAAAGACCTAGGTTTCAAATATTCTACTAAAGCTGGTATTACAGTTGGTGTAGCTGATATCGTGGTTTTAGGAGAAAAAGAAGTTATCTTAACAGAAGCGCAAGCTAAAGTAGATAACGTACTAAAACAATTCCGTCGCGGTTTAATTACTGAAGATGAGCGTTATGACCGTGTTATCTCTGTATGGAGCAGCGCGAAAGACGTTATCCAAGGTAAATTAATGGCGTCATTAGACAAACGCAACCCAATCTTCATGATGAGTGACTCTGGTGCCCGTGGTAACGCATCTAACTTCACTCAGCTTGCAGGTATGCGTGGACTAATGGCCAACCCGTCTGGTCGTATCATTGAGTTACCAATCAAATCTAGTTTCCGTGAAGGTTTAACAGTATTAGAGTACTTTATCTCTACCCATGGTGCACGTAAAGGTCTTGCCGATACGGCTCTTAAAACAGCTGACTCTGGTTACCTTACTCGTCGTCTGGTTGACGTGGCACAAGACGTTATCGTACGTGATGACGACTGTGGTACAGATCGCGGTATTCTGGCTGTTGCAATCAAAGAAGGAACAGAAGAAATTGAAAAACTTGATGAGCGTCTAATTGGACGTTATGCAAGAAAAACAGTACTTCACCCAGGAACAAACGAAGTGTTAGTGAAAGAAAACGAACTAATTACAGAAGACTTAGCTGAAACAATTGTGGATGCTGGTGTTGAAGAAGTATGGATTCGTTCTGCATTCACATGTAACACTCGCCACGGTGTATGTAAAAAATGTTACGGTCGTAACCTTGCAACTGGTTCAGAAGTTGAAGTGGGTGAAGCAGTTGGTATCATCGCTGCTCAATCTATCGGTGAGCCAGGTACACAGTTAACGATGCGTACATTCCATACAGGTGGGGTTGCTGGAGACGATATCACTCAAGGTTTACCGCGTATCCAAGAGATCTTCGAAGCGCGTAACCCTAAAGGTCAAGCCGTTATTTCTGAAATTGAAGGTACAATTGCCGGGATTTCTGAAGGACGCGATCGTCAACACGAAATTACTGTTCAAGGAGAGATTGAAACTCGTTCTTACACAGCTCCGTACAGTGCACGTCTGAAAGTTATTGAAGGACAGCGCATTGCACGTGGTCAAGAATTAACGGAAGGTTCAATTGATCCTAAAGAATTACTAAAAGTAAAAGACATCACGGCTGTACAAGAGTACTTGCTTCGTGAGGTGCAAAAAGTATACCGTATGCAAGGGGTAGAAATTGGAGATAAGCACGTAGAGGTAATGGTTCGCCAAATGCTTCGTAAAGTGCGCGTAATGGATTCAGGAGATACAGATGTATTACCAGGTTCGTTACTTGATATTCACCAATTCACTGATGCAAATGAAAAAGTATTACTTGAAGGCAATCGTCCAGCGACAGGTCGTCCTGTATTACTTGGTATTACAAAAGCATCTCTTGAAACTGATTCCTTCTTATCTGCTGCATCATTCCAAGAAACAACGCGTGTTCTTACGGATGCTGCAATCAAAGGAAAACGTGATGAGTTGCTTGGACTTAAAGAGAATGTTATCATTGGTAAGCTAGTTCCGGCTGGTACAGGTATGACGAGATATCGTAATGCTGAACCAATCAAAAACCAAGCCGAAGAAACGGTAACAATCGACTAATTATAAAATCATTACTCTAGAATGGATGTTTTTTAAAAAAACTACGAAACGTTAGTTGACATCCATTCTAGGGAATGATACTATATCAAAGGTGCTCCTATAAACTACCTGTTACTTTGGAGGATATGATAATGTCTTATGAAAAAGTATTACAGGCTGATCATATTATTGTAGGAACAAAGCAGACGGTGAAAGCATTAAAAAAAGGTACAGTAAAGGAAGTCATCATTGCTGAAGACGCTGATTTTTATGTCACATCCATTGTGGCAAAAACGGCACAGCAAGAAAACGTTCCGTATACGTATGTCCCTTCTATGCGAAAGCTTGGTCAAGCTTGTAGGATAGAAGTTAACGCTGCAACTGTTGCAATTATTAGTTAACACGTTTTTGAACTTTTAGTTTCAAAGACTTTGTTTTTTGCTAAAAAATGAACCACCTGGATGTGTGGTCTTACAAAAGGCGAAAGGAGGAAAATTTAAATGCCTACTATTAACCAATTAATCCGTAATGGTCGTGTGAGTAAAGGTAAAAAATCTGACTCACCTGCTTTAAACAGAGGTTACAACAGCTTCAAAAAAGCTCAAACTAACCAATCTTCTCCACAAAAACGTGGTGTATGTACACGTGTGGGTACTATGACACCGAAGAAACCGAACTCGGCTCTTCGTAAATATGCTCGTGTACGTTTAACAAACGGTATCGAGGTAACAGCTTATATCCCAGGTATTGGTCACAACTTACAAGAACACAGCGTGGTACTTATCCGCGGTGGACGTGTAAAAGATTTACCAGGGGTACGTTACCATATCGTACGTGGTGCACTTGATACTGCTGGTGTGGATGGCCGTATGCAAGGTCGTTCTAAATATGGTACTAAGCGACCAAAAGCAGCTAAAAAATAATAGCTTAACAATTAATAGATAAACTTTTAAAAGTGAAAGGAGGAAGTAGAATGCCACGTAAGGGACCTGTTGCAAAAAGAGACGTATTACCAGATCCGATTTACAATTCTAAGCTTGTATCTCGCTTAATCAACAAAATGATGCTTGATGGAAAGCGCGGTAAGTCACAAGCTATTCTTTATAGAGCATTCGATTTAGTACAAGAGCGCAGTGGTAAAGAAGCTATGGAAGTATTCGACCAAGCTCTTAAAAACATCATGCCTGTACTAGAAGTTAGAGCACGCCGTGTAGGGGGTTCTAACTACCAAGTTCCTGTAGAAGTACGCCCAGAGCGTCGTACTACTTTAGGTCTTCGTTGGTTAGTAAACTATGCTCGTCTTCGTGGAGAAAAAACGATGGAAGAGCGTTTAGCTAACGAAATCCTTGATGCAGCTAACAACACTGGTGCTGCAGTTAAGAAACGTGAAGATACTCACAAAATGGCAGAAGCTAATAAAGCATTTGCTCATTACCGTTGGTAATCTTTTAACGAAACTTTTTAAAAAACAAATTATAATATGGAAGGAGAAATACCTAAGATGGCAAGAGAGTTCTCCTTAGAAAACACTCGTAATATTGGGATCATGGCTCACATTGATGCTGGTAAAACAACAACAACTGAGCGTGTTCTTTATTATACTGGCCGTATCCATAAAATTGGTGAAACTCATGAAGGAGCTTCACAAATGGACTGGATGGAGCAAGAGCAAGAACGTGGTATTACTATCACGTCTGCTGCGACAACTGCTTCTTGGAAAGGTCACCGCGTTAACATCATCGATACTCCTGGACACGTAGACTTCACTGTTGAAGTTGAGCGTTCATTACGTGTACTTGATGGCGCTGTGGCAGTTCTTGATGCTCAATCTGGTGTTGAGCCTCAAACAGAAACAGTATGGCGTCAAGCGACTACGTACGGTGTTCCCCGTGTCGTATTCGTTAACAAAATGGACAAAATTGGTGCTGACTTCTTGTACTCTGTAAAAACGATCCACGATCGTTTAGGTGCAAATGCTCACCCAATTCAGTTGCCAATCGGTGCTGAAGATGACTTCGAAGCAATCATTGACCTTGTGGAAATGAAAGCATACTTCTACGAAGACGACTTAGGTACTCGTTCAGAATCTCGTGAAATTCCTGAGGAATACAAAGAGCAAGCTGAAGAATACCGTGCAAGCCTAGTAGAAGCTGTTGCAGAACTTGACGAAGAATTAATGATGAAGTACTTAGACGAAGGCGAGCTTACAGTTGAAGAACTAAAAGCTGGTATCCGTAAAGGTACTTGTGACGTTGAATTCTACCCAGTTATCTGTGGTTCAGCATTCAAAAACAAAGGTGTACAATTAATGCTAGATGCGGTAATTGATTACCTACCATCTCCAGTTGATGTACCAGCAATCCAAGGTATCGTACCTGACACAGAAGAAGAAGTTACGCGTGAGTCTAGCGACAACGCTCCTTTCTCAGCATTAGCGTTCAAAGTTATGACGGACCCTTATGTTGGTAAATTAACATTCTTCCGTGTGTACTCTGGTGTACTAAGCTCTGGTTCATACATCAAAAACTCTACAAAAGGTAAGCGTGAGCGTGTAGGTCGTATCCTACAAATGCATGCTAACTCTCGTGAAGAGATTTCTGAAGTATACGCTGGAGATATCGCGGCAGCTGTAGGATTAAAAGATACTTCTACTGGTGATACTCTATGTGACGAAAAGAGTCTTGTAATTCTTGAGTCTATGGAATTCCCAGAGCCAGTTATCTCTTTATCTGTTGAGCCAAAATCAAAAGCTGACCAAGATAAAATGACTACAGCTCTTCAAAAGTTACAAGAAGAAGATCCAACTTTCCGTGCGGAAACTAATACAGAGACTGGTCAAATCATCATCTCTGGTATGGGTGAGCTTCACCTTGATATCATCGTTGACCGTATGCGTCGCGAATTCAAAGTAGAAGCAAACGTTGGTGCTCCTCAAGTAGCTTACCGTGAAACTTTCCGCGCTGGTGCGAAAGTTGAAGGTAAATTCGCTCGTCAATCTGGTGGTCGTGGACAATTCGGTCACGTTTGGATTGAGTTCGAACCTAACGAAGAAGGAAAAGGCTTTGAATTTGAGAACAAAATCGTTGGTGGTGTAGTTCCACGTGAATACATCCCTGCAGTTCAAGCTGGTCTTGAAGATGCATTACAAAACGGTGTTCTTGCTGGATATCCATTAATCGATATCAAAGCTGCTTTAGTTGATGGATCTTACCATGACGTTGACTCAAGTGAGATGGCGTTTAAAATTGCCGCTTCTATGGCTCTTAAAAACGCAGTATCAAAATGTAACCCAGCTATCCTTGAACCAATGATGAAGGTTGAAGTTGTTATCCCTGACGAATACTTAGGAGATATCATGGGTGACGTTACGTCTCGTCGTGGACGTGTAGAAGGTATGGAAGCACGCGGTAACGCTCAAGTTGTACGTGCATTCGTTCCACTTTCTGAAATGTTTGGTTATGCAACTGCATTACGTTCAAACACTCAAGGTCGCGGAACATATTCTATGCACTTCGATCACTACGAAGAAGTTCCTAAATCAATTTCAGAAGAAATTATTAAAAAAAATAAAGGTGAATAATTGATTTTCACTCTTTATTGAAGTATAACTACTTATGTACGCTGTGAAAGTGGAGCTCATTCCCTTTCACGGCCTCATAAACCATAAACTACATGAATTTTAAGGAGGATTTTCGAATGGCTAAGGAAAAATTCGACCGTTCAAAAACACATGCCAATATCGGTACAATTGGTCACGTTGACCATGGTAAAACAACTTTAACAGCTGCTATCACTACTGTTCTTGCTAAGAAAAGTGGTAAAGGTGCAGCAATGGCTTACGACATGATCGACGCTGCTCCAGAAGAGCGCGAGCGTGGAATCACAATCTCAACTGCACACGTTGAGTATGAAACTGACACTCGTCACTATGCACACGTTGACTGCCCAGGACATGCTGACTATGTTAAAAACATGATCACTGGTGCTGCTCAAATGGATGGCGGTATCTTAGTAGTATCTGCTGCTGATGGTCCAATGCCACAAACTCGTGAGCACATCCTTCTTTCTCGTCAAGTAGGTGTACCTTACCTAGTTGTATTCTTAAACAAATGTGACATGGTAGACGACGAAGAGTTACTTGAATTAGTAGAAATGGAAGTACGTGACCTTCTTTCTGAATACGACTTCCCTGGTGACGATGTACCAGTAATCAAAGGTTCTGCTCTTAAAGCTCTTGAAGGCGACGCTGATTGGGAAGCTAAAATCATCGAGCTTATGGACGCTGTTGATGAGTACATCCCAACTCCAGAACGTGACACTGAAAAACCATTCATGATGCCAGTTGAGGACGTATTCTCAATCACTGGTCGTGGTACAGTTGCTACAGGTCGTGTAGAGCGTGGACAAGTTAAAGTTGGTGACGTTATCGACATCATCGGTTTAACTGAAGAGCCAAAATCTACTACTGTAACAGGTGTAGAAATGTTCCGTAAGCTTCTTGACTATGCTGAAGCTGGCGACAACATCGGTGCTTTACTTCGTGGTGTAGCACGTGAAGAAATCCAACGTGGACAAGTATTAGCTAAACCAGGCTCAATCACTCCACACACTAAATTTACTGCTGAAGTATACGTTCTTTCTAAAGACGAAGGTGGACGTCACACTCCATTCTTCACAAACTACCGTCCACAGTTCTACTTCCGTACAACTGATGTAACTGGTATTTGTAACTTACCTGAAGGCGTAGAAATGGTAATGCCTGGCGACAACATCGAAATGACTGTTGAACTTATCGCTCCAATCGCGATTGAAGAAGGTACTAAATTCTCAATCCGTGAAGGTGGACGTACAGTAGGCGCTGGCGTTGTAGCTAAAATCAGCGAGTAATTTCTCGTTTCAGTAAAGGGAGTAGGGTAACCTACTCCTTTTTTATTTGGTGATAAAAGGTAAAGATAGTTTTTACTATTACACTTGCAAAATGATCTCCTTTTATATATAATGAAAAAAGTGTGCGACACATGAAAAAGTTTTTTAACTTTATTGTTGCAATATGAACCCATTTTTAGTATAATAAAAATGTTGGTCTTTGACTGCGATGATGCGGAAGGTTGCCGACACACCCGGCCGCTTTGCCATGGCGAGTGTGGGGAAATTTCCGCGGAGAATGTCTATTGTAAAATAGGCGAAAAAGGAGGGAAAATAATGGCAAAAGAAAAAATTCGCATTCGTTTAAAAGCATATGATCACAGAATTCTTGATCAATCTGCTGAGAAAATCGTAGAAACTGCAAAACGTTCTGGTGCGGCTGTATCTGGTCCGATTCCATTACCGACTGAAAAATCAATTTATACAATTCTACGTGCAGTACACAAATATAAAGATTCTCGTGAGCAGTTCGAAATGCGCACGCATAAACGCTTAATTGATATCGTGAATCCAACACCACAAACTGTTGATTCATTAATGCGTTTAGACTTACCATCTGGTGTAGATATCGAAATTAAACTTTAATTTAAAATAAAGAATGAAAAGATACTTAGGAGGTGTGACTAATGGCCAAAGGAATCTTAGGAAGAAAGATCGGTATGACTCAAGTATTTGCTGAAAATGGTGACTTGATCCCAGTAACAGTAATTGAAGCTTCTGCTAACGTAGTTCTTCAAGTTAAAAACGCTGAGACAGACGGTTACGAAGCAATCCAATTAGGTTTCGAAGATATCCGTGAAAAACTATCTAACAAACCTGCAAAAGGACATGCTACTAAAGCTAATACTGCTCCTAAGCGCTTCATCCGTGAGTTACGCGGTGTGGACGCTTCAGCATATGAAGTTGGTCAAGAAGTCAAGGTTGATATTTTCGCAGAAGGCGATGTAATTGATGTAACAGGAATCTCAAAAGGTAAAGGTTTCCAAGGTGCTATTAAACGCCACGGACAATCTCGCGGACCTATGTCTCATGGTTCTCGCTACCACCGTCGCCCAGGTTCAATGGGTCCTGTAGCTCCAAACCGCGTATTCAAAGGTAAACTATTACCAGGACGCATGGGTGGAGAGCGCATCACTGTGCAAAACTTATCAATCGTTAAAGTTGACGCAGAACGCAATCTTTTATTAGTAAAAGGTAACGTGCCAGGAGCTAGAAAATCTCTAGTTACTGTTAAATCTGCAGTTAAATCTAAATAATAATTCTTCGAGAAAGGAGGAATAACCAATGCCAAAAGTAGCATTGTTTAACCAAAACGGTGAAAACGTTGGAGAAATCGAACTTCAAGATGCCGTTTTCGGTATCGAACCAAACAACAAAGTACTTTTCGACGCGATCGTAATGCAACGCGCATCTCAACGTCAAGGTACTTCTAAAGTTAAAAATCGTTCTGAAGTAAGAGGCGGTGGCCGTAAGCCATGGCGTCAAAAAGGTACTGGTCGTGCTCGTCAAGGATCTATCCGTTCTCCACAATGGCGTGGTGGTGGCGTAGTATTTGGTCCAGTTCCAAGAAGCTATAGCTACAAATTACCTAAAAAAGTTCGTCGTTTAGCAATTAAGTCTGCATTATCAACTAAAGCTCAAGATAACAGCATCGTTGTTCTTGAAGCTCTTTCTTTTGACGCTCCAAAAACAAAAGAAATGGTAGCAGTTCTTAAAAACCTAACAGTAGAACGCAAAGCATTAGTAGTAACTGCGGATCTTAACGAAAATGTTGCACTTTCAGCACGTAATATTCCTGGTGTAACAGTTGTTGCAGCTAATGGTTTAAGCGTATTAGACGTTATGAACCATGATAAGCTTGTAATCACTAAAGACGCAGTTGAAAAAGTAGAGGAGGTGCTTGCATAATGAAAGATCCTCGTGATATTATTAAGCGCCCCGTAATTACAGAACGTTCAACAGACTTAATGGCTGAGAAAAAATATACGTTTGATGTTGATGTAAGAGCTAATAAAACTGAGGTTAAAGATGCTATCGAAAAAATCTTTGACGTAAAAGTTGAAAAAGTAAACATCATGAACTACAAAGGTAAATTCAAGCGTGTAGGTCGCTACAGTGGTCTTACTAACCGTCGTCGTAAAGCGGTAGTAACACTAACTCAAGAGAGCAACGAAATCGAATTCTTCGAAGCTTAAGATTACTAGAGAAGGAGGGAAATTGAGATGGCGATTAAAAAGTATAAACCAACCTCAAATGGTCGTCGTGGCATGTCAGTTTCTGATTTCGCTGAAATTACTACTGACAAACCAGAAAAATCGTTACTTGCACCTGTCAAGAGAAAAGGTGGTCGTAACAACCAAGGTAAATTGACTGTTCGTCACCAAGGTGGTGGGCACAAGCGTCAATACCGTATCATCGATTTTAAACGCGATAAAGATGGAATACCTGGACGCGTTGCTACAATCGAATATGATCCAAACCGTTCAGCTAACATCGCATTAATTCATTATGCTGATGGTGAAAAACGTTACATCCTTGCTCCTAAAAACCTAAAAGTAGGTTTAGAAGTTATGTCAGGTCCTGAAGCTGACATTAAAGTAGGTAACGCGCTTCCTTTAGCTAACATTCCTGTTGGTACAGTAGTACACAACATCGAATTGAAACCTGGTAAAGGTGGACAATTAGTTCGTTCTGCAGGTACATCTGCTCAAGTACTTGGTAAAGAAGGTAAATACGTATTAGTACGTTTAACTTCTGGTGAAGTACGCATGATCCTTGCAACTTGTCGTGCAACTGTAGGTCAAGTTGGTAACGAACAACACGAGTTAATCAACATCGGTAAAGCCGGTCGTTCTCGTTGGTTAGGTATCCGTCCAACTGTACGTGGTTCTGTAATGAACCCTAACGATCACCCACACGGTGGTGGTGAAGGACGTTCTCCAATCGGACGTAAGTCTCCAATGAGTCCATGGGGTAAACCAACACTTGGTTACAAAACTCGTAAGAAGAAAAACAAATCCGATAAATTTATCGTTCGTCGTCGTAAAAAATAACGGGATTGAGCTACGGTTCAAACGAACCGTAGGACAATCACGAAGGGAGGTTCATTTATGGGTCGCAGCTTAAAGAAAGGACCTTTTGTAGATGACCATTTAATCAACAAAATTGAGAAGTTAAACGAAACTGACAGCAAGCAAGTAGTAAAAACTTGGTCTCGTCGTTCAACTATCTTCCCTCAGTTCATTGGTCATACAATTGCTGTATATGACGGTCGTAAACATGTACCAGTTTATGTTACTGAAGACATGGTAGGTCACAAACTTGGTGAATTCGCACCATCTCGTACTTACAAAGGTCACGCAAGTGATGATAAGAAAACAAGACGCTAATATGAGAGGAGGCTTTTAAATGCAAGCTAAAGCTGTCGCGAGAACAGTACGTATTGCTCCTCGTAAAGTTCGTTTAGTTGTAGATTTAATTCGAGGTAAGCAAGTGGGTGAAGCGCTAGCAGTGCTACTTCACACGCCAAAGGCTGCTTCTCCAGTCGTTGAGAAAGTATTAAAATCTGCTATTGCCAATGCAGAACACAATTATGAAATGGACGCTAACAATTTAGTTATTACTGACGCTTTTGTTAACGAAGGTCCAACTTTAAAACGTTTCCGTCCACGCGCTATGGGACGTGCAAGCCAAATTAACAAGCGCACAAGCCACATCACAATCGTGGTATCAGAAAAGAAGGAGGGATAATTCATGGGTCAAAAGGTAAATCCGGTCGGTCTTCGCGTCGGTGTCATCCGTGATTGGGAATCAAGATGGTTCGCTGGCAAAGACTACGCTGACTTATTACATGAAGACTTAAAAGTACGTGAATATATCGCTAAACGTTTAAACGATGCAGCTGTTTCTAAAGTTGAAATCGAACGCGCTGCTAACCGCTTAAACGTAACGATCCACACTGCAAAACCTGGTATGGTAATTGGTAAAGGTGGTACTGAAGTAGAATCACTTCGTAAAGCTCTTAACCAATTAACAGGCAAGCGTGTACACATTAACATCCTTGAAATTAAACGAGCAGATTTAGATGCTAAACTAGTAGCTGAAAACATCGCTCGCCAACTTGAGAACCGTGTATCATTCCGTCGTGCTCAAAAGCAAGCTATCCAACGTAGTATGCGTGCTGGCGCACAAGGTATCAAAACAATGGTATCTGGTCGTTTAGGCGGAGCTGATATTGCTCGTTCTGAATATTACAGTGAAGGTACAGTTCCACTTCATACACTTCGCGCTGATATTGACTATGCTCACGCTGAAGCAGATACTACTTATGGTAAACTTGGTGTGAAAGTATGGATCTATCGTGGAGAGGTTCTTCCTACTAAAAAGAAAACTGAGGAAGGAGGAAAATAATTATGTTATTACCAAAACGCGTTAAATATCGTCGCGAACATCGCGGAAAAATGCGTGGACGCGCTAAAGGTGGTACGGAAGTACATTTCGGTGAATTCGGTTTACAAGCTACTGAAGCTTCTTGGATTACAAACCGTCAAATCGAAGCTGCTCGTATCGCAATGACTCGTTACATGAAACGTGGCGGTAAAGTATGGATTAAAATTTTCCCTTCTAAACCTTATACTGCTAAGCCTCTAGAAGTCCGAATGGGTTCTGGTAAAGGTGCTCCTGAAGGTTGGGTAGCAGTTGTTAAACCTGGAAAAGTAATGTTTGAAATTTCAGGTGTATCTGAAGAGGTTGCACGTGAAGCTTTACGTTTAGCTGCACACAAGCTACCTGTAAAATGTAAGTTTGTAAAACGTGAAGAAATTGGTGGTGATTCTAATGAAAGCTAATGAAATTCGTGACCTTACCACTGCTGAAATTGAACAAAAAGTTAAGGCTTTAAAAGAAGAGTTGTTTAACCTTCGTTTCCAATTAGCGACTGGACAATTAGAGAATACTACTCGTATTCGCGAAGTGCGCAAATCGATCGCTCGTATGAAAACTGTAGTTCGTGAAAGAGAGATTGCTGCTAATAAATAATTAAGTCTGAGAGGAGGCTTTCAGAATGAGTGAACGCAACCAACGTAAAGTTTACACTGGCCGCGTAGTTTCTGACAAAATGGATAAGACTGTTACTGTTCTTGTTGAAACTTACAAAAAGCATTCGCTTTATGGCAAGCGTGTAAAATACTCAAAGAAATTCAAAGCTCACGATGAAAACAATACAGCTCAACTAGGCGATATCGTGAAGATCATGGAAACTCGTCCGTTATCAGCTACTAAACGTTTCCGTCTAGTAGAAGTTGTAGAAAAAGCTGTTATCATCTAATAGTTAAGATAGATCGGATAAGAATGATTCATCCGAAGGGAGGTTTCGTACATGATTCAACAAGAATCTCGTTTAAAAGTTGCAGACAACTCTGGTGCACGTGAGGTACTTACTATTAAAGTACTTGGTGGTTCAGGTCGCAAGACAGCAAACATTGGTGATGTTATCGTTTGTACGGTGAAACAAGCAACACCAGGAGGCGTTGTTAAAAAAGGTGACGTTGTTAAAGCTGTTGTTGTACGTACAAAAAGTGGTGTTCGCCGTACTGACGGTTCTTACATCCGTTTCGACGAAAATGCTTGCGTAATCATCCGTGACGACAAAGGACCACGTGGTACTCGTATCTTCGGACCAGTTGCTCGTGAATTACGTGATAACAACTTCATGAAGATCGTATCATTAGCTCCAGAAGTTATCTAATTGATATATAGAACAAATACAAAATGCCTTTTAAGGAGGTGCGAATAGGATGCATGTTAAAAAGGGCGACAAAGTAGTGGTTATCTCTGGTAAAGACAAAGGTAAGCAAGGTGAAGTACTTGCAGCTTTCCCAAAGAAAGACCGTGTACTTGTTGAAGGCGTGAACGTTGTTAAAAAACACTCTAAACCTTCTCAAGTAAATCCACAAGGTGGAATCGTTAGCCAAGAGGCACCTATCCACGTATCAAACGTAATGCCGTTGGATCCTAAATCTGGTGAGCCAACTCGTGTTGGGTACCAAGTTATCGATGGCAAAAAGGTACGTGTAGCAAAAAAATCTGGTGAAACTTTAGATAAATAATTAATGAAATGTGAAGGGAGGTTTAGTTCACATGAACCGTCTTAAAGAGAAATTTACAAAAGAGATTACTCCTGCTCTAGTTAGCAAGTTTAATTATGAATCTGTAATGCAAGTGCCAAAAATCGACAAGATCGTAATCAACATGGGTATCGGTGATGCTGTTTCTAACTCAAAAGCTTTAGATAACGCTGTTGAAGAACTAGCTGAAATCACTGGTCAAAAACCTGTTGTAACTCGTGCGAAAAAATCTATCGCTGGTTTCCGTCTTCGTGAAGGTATGCCAATCGGTGCGAAAGTTACTTTACGCGGCGAGCGTATGTACGAATTCTTCGATAAACTAGTATCAGTATCACTTCCACGTGTGCGTGATTTCCGTGGTGTATCTAAAAAAGCATTTGATGGTCGTGGAAACTACACGTTAGGTGTTAAAGAACAATTGATCTTCCCAGAGATCGATTATGATAAAGTAACTAAAGTTCGTGGTATGGATATCGTTATTGTTACAACAGCAAACACTGATGAAGAAGCTCGTGAGCTTTTAACTCAGTTCGGTATGCCATTCCAGAAGTAATAACTGCCAACGTTAAGCAGAGGAGGCGAAAATGTGGCTAAAAAATCAATGATTGCGAAGCAAAAACGCCAGCAAAAATTCCAAGTACAAGAGTATACACGTTGCGAACGTTGTGGACGTCCACACTCAGTACTACGTAAATTCAAGCTTTGCCGTATTTGTTTCCGTGAGCTTGCTTATAAAGGTCAAATTCCTGGTGTTAAAAAAGCTAGTTGGTAAAACCCAAGTTTGGGAAGGAGGTAAATTAATATGGTAATGACTGATCCTATTGCAGATTTACTAACTCGTATCCGCAATGCGAACATGGTTCGTCATGAGAAAATTGAAGTTCCTGCTTCTAACATTAAGAAGCAAATTGCAGAAATCCTTAAGCGTGAGGGTTTCGTACGTGATGTAGAATACATCGAAGACAACAAACAAGGTATTATCCGTATCTTCTTAAAATACGGTTCAAATAACGAACGTGTAATTACAGGCTTAAAACGTATCAGTAAACCTGGTCTACGTGTTTATGCAAAAACTAACGAAGTACCACGTGTACTTAACGGTTTAGGTATCGCAATCGTTTCTACTTCTCAAGGTGTTTTAACTGACAAAGAAGCTCGTCAAAAGCAAACTGGTGGAGAAGTATTAGCGTACGTTTGGTAATAAGTTTTAAATGTGAATGGAGGTGTAACTATGTCACGTGTTGGTAAAAAGCCTTTAGAACTTCCAGCAGGTGTTACAGTTACGAACGAGAGCAACACTGTAACTGTAAAAGGACCAAAGGGTGAATTAACTCGTACATTCCACCCTGAAATCGAAATTAAAGTTGAAGACAACGTACTAGTTGTTAATCGTCCTAGCGACAATAAAGAGCACCGCGCTCTTCACGGAACTACTCGTAGCCTTTTAGGTAACATGGTTGAAGGTGTTACTAAAGGATTCGAACGTGGTTTAGAATTAGTCGGTGTAGGTTACCGTGCACAAAAATCTGGTAGCAAATTAGTATTGAGCGTTGGATACTCTCACCCAGTTGAGATTACTCCTGAAACAGGAATCGAAATCGAAGTTCCTTCTCAAACTAAGATCGTTATTAAAGGTATTGATAAAGAACGCGTAGGTGCATTAGCTGCAAATATTCGTGACGTTCGTCCACCAGAGCCTTACAAAGGTAAAGGTATTCGTTACGAAGGCGAATATGTACGTCGTAAAGAAGGTAAAACTGCTAAGAAGTAATGCCGGTTAGGTAAAAGAAAGGAGTGCCCGAAATGATCACGAAGCTTGATAAAAACAAAGTTCGTAAAAAAAGACATGCTCGTGTTCGTGCGAAGTTATCTGGAACTGCAACTCGTCCGCGTTTAAACGTGTTCCGTTCTAATCAACATATTTACGCACAAGTTATCGACGATTTAAATTCAGTAACAATCGCAAGTGCTTCAACGTTAGATAAAGACCTGACTTTAGAAAGCACTGGTAACACTGAAGCTGCTATCAAAGTTGGCGAATTAGTCGCTAAACGCGCAGTAGAAAAAGGTGTAAACGAAGTAGTATTCGACCGTGGCGGTTATTTATATCATGGCCGTGTTAAAGCATTAGCTGACGCTGCTCGTGAAGCTGGATTACAATTCTAATTGTAAAAGGAGGGAAAATCATGCGTCGTATTGATCCAAATAAATTAGAGCTTGAAGAACGTGTTGTTACCGTTAACCGCGTAGCTAAAGTTGTGAAAGGTGGACGTCGTTTCCGCTTCGCTGCATTAGTTGTAGTTGGTGACAAAAACGGTCACGTTGGATTTGGTACTGGTAAAGCACAAGAGGTACCAGATGCAATCCGTAAAGCTATTGAAGATGCGAAGAAAAACTTAATTACTGTACCTATGGTTGGTACAACTATTCCACACGAAATCCTTGGACAATTTGGTGCAGGTCAAATTTTCTTAAAACCTGCTTCTGAAGGTACAGGAGTTATCGCTGGTGGCCCAGTTCGTGCGGTACTAGAATTGGGTGGAGTAAGTGATATTCTATCTAAATCTTTAGGTTCAAACACTCCAATCAACATGGTACGTGCAACTCTTAACGGTTTAGCTAACCTAAAACGTGCTGAAGATGTTGCAAAACTACGTGGCAAGACTGTAGAAGAACTGTTAGGATAAGGGAGGGATATAGAATGGCAAACAAACTAGCAATTACCCTTACTCGTAGCGTAATTGGTCGTCCAGAAGATCAACGTGTAACTGTTCGTACACTTGGCCTACGTAAGTTAAATCAAACTGTCGTTCAAGACGATAATCCTGCAATTCGCGGAATGATTAACAAAGTAGCTCACCTTGTTACAGTAAAAGAGCAATAAGTATAAATTGTCACTCTAAGGAGGTGCTCCGGAATGAAACTTCATGAATTGAAACCAGCTGAAGGTTCACGTAAAGTACGTAACCGTGTAGGTCGTGGTACTGGTTCAGGTAACGGAAAGACTTCAGGTAAAGGTCACAAAGGGCAAAACGCTCGCTCTGGCGGTGGCGTAAGACCTGGCTTCGAAGGTGGTCAAACTCCTTTATTCCGTCGTCTTCCAAAACGTGGGTTCACTAATATCAATCGTAAAGAATACGCGATCGTTAATTTAGAAGCTCTTAACCGTTTTGAAGATGGAACTGAAGTAACACCAGAATTATTAATCGAAACTGGTTTAGTAAGCAAAGCAAAAGCTGGCGTTAAAGTACTAGGAAACGGTACATTAAACTCTAAGCTAACTGTTAAAGCTGCTAAATTCTCTTCAACTGCTAAAGAAGCTATCGAAGCTGCTGGCGGTACAGTTGAGGTGATCTAATGTTTCAAACAATCTCCAATTTAATGCGCGTGCGTGAAATAAGACAAAAAATCTTTTTCACTTTGTTAATGTTAATTGTCTTCCGAATTGGTACATTTATTCCTGTACCAAGTGTTAATACGGATGTACTAAAATTGCAAGATGGGTTAAATGTATTCGGGGTTCTGAATACATTTGGCGGCGGCGCGTTAAAAAACTTCTCCATTCTTGCTATGGGCATTATGCCTTATATTACAGCATCCATCATCGTCCAATTATTGCAGATGGATGTTGTACCTAAGTTTACAGAATGGTCAAAGCAGGGAGATGTTGGGCGCCGTAAATTAGCTCAAGTAACTCGTTATGGAACAATTGTGCTTGGATTTATCCAGGCTTTAGGTATGTCTATAGGATTCAACAATATTTCGGGCGGACAATTGATCGCTAATCCAGGAATTTCTACGTATCTTCTAATTGCTACAGTGTTAACGGCAGGTACTGCCTTCTTAATGTGGTTAGGAGAGCAGATTACTGCAAAAGGCGTAGGTAATGGTATTTCTATCATTATCTTTGCTGGTATTGCAGCTGGTATTCCGACAACATTAAATCAAATTTATGCACAGCAATTTGAAGACGTTGGGGATCAATTATTCATTCGTATCGTAACGGTAGTTTTAATTGCCATCGCAGTTTTAGCTATTATTGTTGGTGTTATTTACTTCCAACAAGCGCTACGAAAAATTCCTATTCAATATGCAAAGGGTTCAGCTGGTCGTAATCCTGTTGGAGGTCAATCCACTCATTTACCGTTAAAAGTAAATGCTGCTGGGGTTATTCCTGTTATCTTTGCAGTTTCATTTATTATCACACCACCAACAATTGCATCATTTTTCGGTCCAAATGATGTAACGACGTGGATTCAGAATACATTTGACTATACTAAGCCAATTGGTATGATAGTGTATGTAGCGTTAATCATTGCTTTTTGTTACTTCTATACATTTGTTCAAGTTAACCCTGAACAAGTAGCAGAGAACTTGAAAAAGCAAGGTGGCTACATCCCAGGCATCCGTCCTGGTAAAAGCACACAAGCTTATTTAACGAAAGTGTTATATCGTCTGACATTAATCGGTTCGATATTCCTTGCGTTAATTGCTGTGTTGCCGGTTCTGTTCATCAAAATTGCAAACCTACCATCATCTGCTCAGATCGGCGGTACTAGTTTGTTAATTGTTGTCGGTGTAGCTCTTGAGACAATGAAACAGCTCGAGAGTCAATTAGTGAAACGCCATTATAAGGGATTTATTAAGTAAAGCTGTTTAGTGGGAAGCAAGCTGCTTTCCCATTAAACGGATAAGATACTGAGGGGGAAGCAAGAAATGAATTTAGTGTTAATGGGCCTTCCTGGTGCTGGGAAAGGTACTCAAGCAGAAAAAATCGTTGAGCATTACGATATCCCTCATATCTCAACAGGAGATATGTTCCGAGCTGCAATTAAAGAAGGAACGCAACTAGGTTTAAAAGCTAAATCATTTATGGACCAAGGTAACCTTGTTCCTGATGAAGTAACAATTGGAATTGTGCGCGAGCGTTTAAACAAACAAGATTGTGAAAATGGCTTTTTACTTGATGGCTTCCCAAGAACAGTAGCCCAAGCAGAAGCTCTTGAAACAATTACAAAAGAACTAAACAAGCAAATTGATTATGTGATTAATATTGATGTAGATCAAAGCATTTTAATGGAGCGTCTTACTGGACGCCGCATTTGTAAAGATTGCGGAGCTACTTACCACTTAGTATTCAATCCTCCTGCGAAAGAAGGAGTTTGTGACAAATGTGGCGGAGAGCTTTACCAACGTGCAGATGACAATGCTGAGACGGTTTCAACTAGACTTTCAGTTAATGTTAAACAATCTCAACCTCTACTTGATTTCTATCAAGAAAAAGGTTATCTACGCAATATTAATGGTAATCAAGATATTAACATTGTGTTTGAGGATGTTCGTCAATTACTTGCTGGGGTTAAGCAATGATCATTTGCAAGACACCAGAGGAAATTGAGGTCATGCGTGAAGCTGGACGAATCGTGGCTTTAACTCATCAAGAGTTAAAAAAGCATATCGCTCCAGGTATTACGACTATAGAATTGGATGCAATTGCTGAAAATTTTATTCGTCAACATGATGCAATTCCGTCTTTTAAAGGGTATAATGGTTTTCGCGGCAGTGTATGTGCTTCTGTGAATGAAGAATTAGTTCATGGTATTCCGGGTGAACGCAAGCTTAATGAAGGGGATATCATCAGTTTAGACATCGGAGCTAAATTCGGTGGCTATCACGGTGATTCAGCTTGGACATATGGAGTAGGAAAGATTTCATTAGAAAATCAAGAGCTGCTTGATGTGACTGAGCAATCTCTCTACAAAGGATTAGCAGAAGCTAAGCCAGGTGAGCGTTTGTCGAATATTTCACATGCTATTCAACAGTACGCAGAATCACGTAACTTTTCGATTGTAAGAGAATATGTTGGCCATGGGGTCGGCAAAGACTTACATGAAGATCCGCAAGTACCTCATTATGGTCCACCGAATAAAGGACCGCGTCTACGTCCAGGCATGGTATTGGCAGTTGAGCCAATGGTGAATGCTGGTATGCGATATGTAAAAACATTACCTGATAACTGGACAGTTGTCACAGTAGATGGTAAAATGTGTGCGCACTTCGAACATACTATTGCAATTACTGAGACGGGATATGAAATTCTGACAGCATTGTAATGTTAAAGGATGTTATCTCTATCCATTCCTCGCTAGATGCACTGGACAGTAAACAGTAATTATCTAAATTCACGATGATCGTTTTTCGTCTGAATTGCTGTTAAAATGGTAAAGATGTATATTAGCGTCAATCATCTTGAATTTAATGATTACGATCTCCGGATGTTCAGAACAGGTTCTTTTTAAGTCGTTTAATGATAGCTTGTTACTGTTTCAAAGAAAGGAGAGCACTTTAATGGCAAAAGACGATGTAATTGAAGTTGAAGGTACAGTTGCTGAGACTTTACCTAACGCTATGTTCAAGGTAGAATTAGAAAATGGTCATACAGTACTTGCTCACGTATCAGGAAAAATTCGCATGCATTTCATTCGAATCTTACCTGGTGATAAAGTAACTGTAGAATTGTCACCATACGATTTAACTCGCGGTAGAATTACGTACCGTTTCAAATAAAACCTATGCACTCCGTACTATCAAGGAGGTATGAAACATGAAAGTCAGACCATCAGTTAAACCAATCTGCGAAAAATGTAAAGTTATCCGTAGAAAAGGTAAAGTAATGGTAATTTGTGAAAACCCTAAGCATAAACAAAAACAAGGTTAATCAATAAGGAGGTGCACTATTCATATGGCACGTATTGCTGGTGTTGATATTCCTCGTGACAAGCGTGTAGTAATTTCATTAACATACATTTTCGGTATTGGTCGTCCAACTGCTGAAAAAGTTCTAGCTGAAGCTGGAGTTTCTGAAGATACTCGCGTTCGTGACTTAACAGAAGAAGAATTAGGTAAAATTCGTGATATTTTAGATAGCTATAAAGTAGAAGGCGATCTTCGTCGTGAAGTTTCTTTAAACATCAAACGTTTAATTGAGATTGGTTCATACCGTGGTATCCGCCACCGTCGTAGTTTACCAGTTCGTGGTCAAAACAGTAAAAACAATGCTCGTACACGTAAAGGCCCACGCCGTACTGTAGCGAACAAGAAGAAATAATTAGTAAGGGAGGTCATTAACAGATGGCACGTAAAACTAATACACGTAAACGTCGCGTGAAAAAGAATATTGAAGCTGGTGTAGCTCATATTCGCTCAACGTTTAACAACACTATTGTAACAATTACAGATGTTCACGGTAATGCGATTGCTTGGTCTAGTGCAGGCGCACTTGGCTTCAGAGGTTCTCGTAAATCTACTCCATTTGCTGCGCAAATGGCTGCTGAAACTGCTGCTAAAGTTTCTATGGATAACGGAATGAAAACTCTTGAAGTTACAGTTAAAGGCCCTGGTGCTGGTCGTGAAGCAGCTATCCGTGCTCTTCAAGCTGCAGGTTTAGAAGTAACAGCTATTAAAGATGTTACTCCTGTACCTCACAACGGATGCCGCCCACCAAAACGTCGTCGTGTATAATTAATATGTATAGATTCTATTTCGTTGTCTATAATGATGATGGTGTAGAATTTATTCATGCAACGAAATGTTTTCCATTTGTTGTGCACATTCGGGAACTGTCTAATAGGGAATTTCGGTTAGGCATTTGAGAAATCAGCCGTCTAGCCGAGGTTTCGACGTTTTGAAGGAGGGTTTATATTGATAGAGATTGAAAAGCCAAAAATCGAAACGGTAGAAATCAGCGATGATAGAAAGTACGGTAAATTCGTCGTCGAACCACTTGAGCGTGGATATGGTACTACTTTGGGTAACTCCTTACGTCGTATCCTATTATCCTCACTCCCTGGTGCAGCTGTAACATCTATTCAAATTGAAGGTGTATTACATGAATTTTCAACAGTTCCTGGAGTTGTTGAAGATGTAACAAACATCATTTTAAACGTTAAAAAGTTAGCGTTAAAGATTTACTCTGATGAAGAGAAAACACTTGAGATCGATGTTAAAGGTCCTGGTACAGTAACGGCTGCTGACATTCAAGCAGACAGCGATATCGAAGTTCTAAATCCAGATCTTCATATTGCAACACTTGAGTCAGATGCTCATTTCCGTATGAGACTTACTGCTCGCACAGGTCGAGGTTATAATCCTGCCGATGCTAACAAGCGTGAAGACCAACCAATTGGTGTACTTCCAATTGATTCAATCTATACGCCTGTTACTCGCGTATCGTATTATGTAGAGAATACTCGTGTTGGTCAAATGACAAATTACGATAAGTTAACGTTGGATGTTTGGACTGACGGTAGCATCGAGCCAGAAAAAGCTGTTGCTTTAGGTGCAAAGATTCTAACTGAACACTTAAATATCTTCGTTAACTTAACAGATGAAGCTCAAAAAGCAGAGATCATGGTAGAAAAAGAAGAAGACCAGAAAGAAAAAGTTCTAGAGATGACGATCGAGGAACTGGATTTATCTGTTCGTTCTTACAACTGCTTAAAACGAGCAGGCATCAATACTGTACAAGAGCTTGCTAATAAAACAGAAGAAGATATGATGAAAGTTCGTAACTTAGGCCGTAAATCTTTAGAAGAAGTTAAAGCTAAACTTGAAGAATTAGGTTTGGGTCTACGTAAGGACGACTGATTATATCTACCTGTTTAACTACTTAACAAAGGAGGGGACCTCACATGTCTTACCGTAAATTAGGTCGTACAAGCGCACAACGCAAGGCGCTTCTTCGTGATTTAACAACTGATTTAATCATCAGTGAACGCATTGAGACAACTGAAGCTCGTGCAAAAGAATTACGTTCAACTGTTGAAAAAATGATTACTTTAGGTAAACGTGGAGATCTACACGCTCGTCGTCAAGCTGCATCTTACATCCGTAATGAAGTAGCTAACGAAGAAGCTGGTCAAAGCGCTTTACAAAAACTATTCAGCGATATCGCTACTCGCTACGAAGATCGCCAAGGCGGTTACACTCGTATCTTAAAAGTTGGACCTCGCCGTGGTGACGGTGCTCCAATGGTTATCATTGAATTAGTTTAATATTTTTAATACAGATAGAAAAGGGCGAGACAGTGTGTAACTAGTCGTTGCCCTTTTTTTATACCTAAAACTGGGTAAATAGCGTAAAAAATCAATGTAGGCAATGCTGCAATAGAAAAAGCTGAGAGGAAGATAGCGTTGAAAGAAATGTCTTTAGAGGTAAAAGATTTATGCTTTCGATACGATCCTGAAGCAGACCTAACATTAGATCACCTTTCTCTCTCTGCTTATAAAGGTGAATGGTTAGCGATAGCTGGACACAATGGATCTGGTAAGTCGACGCTGGCACGAATTCTAAACGGCCTTTTGCTACCTGAAAAAGGAACGGTTCGAGTGGGCGATACGCTTTTATCTGAAGAAACAATATGGGATGTGCGCAAGCAGATTGGAATGGTGTTTCAAAATCCAGATAATCAATTTGTTGGCTCAACCGTTCAAGACGATATTGCGTTTGGGCTTGAAAACAACGGGATTCCATTTGAGATTATGGAAAAACGTATACCTGAAGCAATCGAAATGGTCAACATGAGTGCTTTTCTGGATCAAGAGCCTCATCAGCTATCAGGTGGACAAAAACAGCGTGTGGCCATTGCGGGTATAATTGCCGTACAGCCATCTGTCATCATTCTAGATGAAGCAACATCTATGTTAGATCCTATTGGGCGAACTGAAGTACTTGAAACTGTTAGAAAATTGAAAGAAGAAAAACAACTGACGGTTATTTCAATTACTCACGATTTAGATGAAGTAGCAATGGCTGACAGAGTCATTGTGATGAACAAAGGGAAGATCTATGCAACAGGTACTCCACGCGAAGTATTTGCATTAGGTTCCAAGTTAACGGATATTGGACTAGACTTGCCGTTTTCCGTTAAACTAAGCCACCGTTTTGCTTCCGTAGGAATTCCTTTATCAAAAATTCATTTAACAGATGAGGACTTGGTGGACGAACTATGGACATTATATTCAAAGAAGTAGAGCATCGTTATCAAGTTAATACACCATTTGAACGAATTGCTCTACATGACTTAAATTTAAACATTCAATCAGGTACATTTTTGGCTGTTATTGGCCATACTGGTTCTGGGAAATCAACAATCATACAGCATCTGAATGCCTTATTGAAGCCAACTGCTGGTGAAATTCAAATCGGTGAGCGCACCATTAAAGCCAATCGAAAAGAAAAGAATTTAAAAGCTATTCGTCAGCAAGTAGGCGTGGTCTTTCAATTTCCAGAACATCAGCTTTTTGAAGAAACGGTGGAAAAAGATATAGCTTTTGGACCAATGAATTATGGCGTTTCGGAAGAAGAAGCAAAGCAAAAAGCAAGGGAGCTCATCAAGTTAGTAGGGTTGCCAGAAGACATTCTCACCAGATCTCCTTTTGATTTGAGTGGTGGACAAATGCGTCGTGTAGCGATAGCAGGTATTCTAGCGATGAATCCTAATGTGCTAATTTTAGATGAACCAACTGCTGGATTGGACCCTAGAGGGCGTCAAGAAATTATGAATATGATTTATCGTCTTCATAAAGAAAAAGGCTTGACGACGATTCTCGTGACTCACAGCATGGAAGATGCAGCTATGTACGCTGATGAGCTAATTGTGATGAATAAGGGAACGATTGCGATGAAAGGGTCACCTAGAGAAGTGTTTGGTCAGTATAAGCAGTTAAAAGAATATGGATTGGATGTTCCAGAATCGCTTCGCTTTATGCTGAAGCTGCAAGAGAAATTTCAGCTTGAAGCATCGGATACGGTTATTACCTTTTCTGAAGTGGTAGAGAAAGTGCAGCGCCTTATGCAGCAAGGTGAACGATTATGATGAACTCAATCATTATTGGTAAGTATGTGCCGGGGCATTCTGTTGTCCATCGAATGGATCCTCGGGCCAAGCTGCTTCTTGTATTTGCGTATGTATTAATTGTGTTTTTAGCAAATAACCCTATCGGCTATGCTTTTTTAGGTGTGTATACCCTTATGATAGTGGCCATGAGTAAAGTGCCTGTTTCATTTATTTTAAGAGGGTTAAAGCCCGTTCTGTTTATTATTATTATCACGTTTCTTTTGCACATTTTTATGACAAAGGAAGGTCCTCTTTTGTTTGAATGGGGATGGTTTTCTGTCTATAAAGGCGGCCTTATTCAAGGTGTTTTAATTTCCTTGCGCTTCTTGTTCTTAATTTTAATTACGACGATGCTCACTTTAACGACTACGCCCATTGAAGTAACAGATGGAATGGAAAGCTTGCTGAATCCATTTAAAAAGCTCAAGCTTCCTGTTCATGAATTAGCTTTAATGATGTCCATTTCTCTTCGCTTTATTCCTACATTGATGGAAGAGACAGATAAAATTATTAAAGCGCAGACAGCACGAGGAGTGGACTTTAGCAGCGGTCCCGTTACGGATCGTTTGAAAGCTGTCGTTCCTTTACTTGTTCCTCTATTTATAGGTTCATTTAAGCGTGCTGAAGAGCTAGCTATTGCCATGGAGGCAAGGGGTTATAAAGGCGGAGAAGGGCGTACAAAGTATCGTCAATTGAAATGGAGAAGCATAGATACAATTATGCTTTTACTTCTGCTGGCAGTAGCAGTTGTTTTAGTGCTGATTAGAACGTAAAGATTGTTTGGTGAAAAGATGAAACGTTTAAAATGTATAGTTGCATACGACGGCACACACTTTTCAGGTTATCAAGTTCAGCCCAATAAGCGAACTGTTCAACTGGAGATTGAAGCCGTTTTAGAGAAAATGCATAACAAAAAAGTGCCGATTTACGCCTCTGGACGAACGGACACAAATGTTCATGCACAGGGGCAAGTCATTCATTTTGATACAAACCTAAATATTCCATGTGATAAGTGGAAAAAAGCATTGAATTCAATGCTACCAGATGATATTGTAATGAAGAATGTATGTGAAGTTGATGCACATTTTCACGCCCGGTATGACGTTACTTCAAAAGAGTATCGCTATCATATTTTGCGCGGCGAAGATCGAAATCCTTTCACTCGTTCTTATGCATACCATTACCCTTATCCATTAGACTACTCAAAAATGAAAAAAGCCATCACATATTTACTCGGTACACACGACTTTACAAGCTTCTGTTCAGCGAGAACAGAAGTGGAAGATAAGATTCGTACGATTTACAAGATTGATATGTATGAAGAGAATAGTCAGCTTGTGTTTAGATTCGTTGGAAGTGGCTTTCTGTATAATATGGTTCGTATTCTTGTTGGAACGCTTTTAGAAGTAGGACAAGGGCGTATTGAACCAGATGCTATAAAAGATATTCTAGAAAGCAAATCACGTCCTCGTGCAGGGAAAACTGCGCCTTCGCAAGGACTATATTTATGGCGCGTTTTCTATGACAACTAAACCTGGTGTAACATTTTCTTGACATTAGTAGCTTAAAGATATAATATATCATATGGTATGTATTTTAACCCCACGGTTAGCCCCGGAAATTAATCGTGTTGAAATAGAAGGTTGAAATAATTTTATAATTGATGATGAAAATTAGGAGGGAAACTCATGCGTACAACTTTCATGGCGAAAGCAAACGAAGTAGAGCGTAAATGGTATGTTGTCGATGCTGAAGGTAAAACTTTAGGTCGTTTAGCAAGTGAAGTAGCATCAATCTTACGCGGTAAACATAAACCAACTTTTACACCACATGTTGATACTGGTGATCACGTGATCCTTATCAATGCGTCAAAAATCGAACTAACAGGTAAAAAATTAACTGATAAAATTTATTACCGTCACAGCATGCACCCAGGTGGTTTGAAACAACGTACAGCATTAGAAATGCGTACTAACTACTCTGAGAAAATGCTTGAATTAGGAATCAAAGGCATGCTTCCAAAAGGTAGCCTAGGCCGTCAAATGTTCAAAAAATTACATGTGTATGCTGGTGAAACACATCCACATGAAGCACAAAAACCAGAAGTTTACGAACTTCGCGGATAATTAATAAGAGGAGGTTATTATCTTGGCACAGGTACAATATTACGGAACTGGTCGTCGTAAAAGCTCTGTTGCTCGTGTACGTTTAGTACCAGGTAACGGTCGCGTAACAATCAACGGTCGTGAAATCGAAGAATACATTCCATTTGCTGCACTACGTGAAGTAGTAAAACAACCACTTGCTTTAACTGAAACTGTAGGTAACTATGACGTATTTGTAAACGTTAATGGTGGAGGTTATGCAGGTCAAGCTGGCGCTATCCGTCACGGAATCTCTCGTGCTTTATTAGAAGCAGACCCTGAATACCGTGGAACATTAAAACGTGCTGGTCTATTAACTCGTGACGCTCGTGCGAAAGAACGTAAAAAATACGGTCTTAAAGGCGCTCGTCGTGCACCACAATTCTCAAAACGTTAATTTTATATTACGTTTCAAGCCTTGGTCTTTGGACCAAGGCTTTTTTTATTTGTTGTTTGCGTATGAGACGAAGGCTTGTGCAGACAATATGTAAAAAAGGGAGGCGTTATCGTGAACGAGGTTACATATTTAAAAGAAAAACGTTATGAAAAAGAAATGAAATATGAACGCAAAGTCCTAAGGGAACTATCGTTTGATTTGCTTCAAGAGAGGCTGCGCCGTTATTTTCATCCAATGTTTCAGTGGAATATGCTAGGAGACGAACATGTGGAGGAGTACTGTCTTGACATTGCTATCGAATCATTTTTATTAGGTGCCCGGTTGAGTAAACGTGGTAAAGGCTACGAAGATGTTCAGAAGCACAGTAAGCAAGAAGAGTCTCTTTTAATTGATACATTGTACGGAGCCGTCAGCATGTCTGTAACAGATCTTTGTCAAGATGGTCTGTATTATTTGTGTCAAGGATATGTGCAAGACTGGTGGAAAGAAGGTTATCGAACCGCAGAAAAAAGACGTCGGTTACGTTTGCATTAAAAAGTACTCATAATTCCCGTTCTTGTCCCATATAGAAATAAATAGGTGAGGCAAGAAGGGAAGGGATAAAATGTCTAAAGTAAAAATAATGAGCACAATTATAGCGCTTCTCGTTCTTTTTGTCATTGTACAATATCAGATAGATCATAAAACATCATCCGGTTCGCTTTCACTTCCTCTTAGCGGCAAAGTCATTGTTCTAGATCCTGGACACGGCGGCGTTGATGGCGGAGCCGTAGGAGAGGATGAAGTGCTTGAAAAAGAAATAACTCTTAAGATTTCGTTACTGCTTCGAGACTATCTGCAAGAGCAAGGAGCGCTTGTTATTATGACGAGAGAAAAAGACGAAGACCTAGCGGCTAAAGACACACGAGGGTACAGTCGCAGAAAAGTAGAGGACTTAAAAAATCGCTTAACGATGATTAATAAATCCAATGCCGATTTGTACTTAAGTATTCACTTAAATGCTATTCCATCCTCTGCGTGGAGAGGAGCTCAAACTTTCTATTACGGGTCTCTAAAAGAAAATGAGCAAGTGGCCAAACTCATTCAACAAGAGCTAAGAAATAATCTGGATAATACGAGTCGTGAAGCAAAAGCAATTCAAACTCTTTACCTTCTTAAGCATTCTAAGCCACCCGGTGCTTTGGTTGAAGTAGGATTCTTATCAAATCCTACAGAACGTAAAATGCTTCAATCGAAACGCTATCAAAAAAAGTTAGCTGAATCCATTTATGAAGGAGTCAGCCGGTATTTTACTGGAGAAAAGCCTAAATAAAAAGCATAGCATGCTTCTATTCAGAAAAATCTAATATGTGTGATATACTTGATAGTATAAATAATAGATTTTAACATGGTGGTGGGAGTATGCTAACGGAAAAGCAAGTAAAAGAAGTAGTAGGGGAAATTACAGATCCATTTTTAAATAAAAAACTATCAGAAACAGATGCGATTAAAGAAATAACAATTAAAGCTGAAAAACAGCATGTAAGCCTTAAGATTGCTGTTGCGAAAACAGGTACTAGTGAACAGTTAAGCCTTCAAGGTACGATTGTAGAAGGGTTAAAAAAAGCAGGTGTACAGTCGGTTGGACTGAGATTTGTTGAGTTTACGCCTGAAGAACTTCAGCAGTACCGCGCTGAGCAACCGAATACTGGCAACTTACTAACTAGTCCGAATGCACCTGAATTTATTGCTATTGCAAGCGGTAAAGGAGGCGTTGGTAAATCAACAGTCTCTGTGAACCTCGCCGTTTCTTTAGCTCGTTTAGGTAAGAAAGTTGGTTTAATTGATGCTGATATTTATGGATTCAGTGTTCCAGATATGATGGGAATTACACAACGTCCTGTGGTAGAAGGAGAAAAGATTATTCCAGTTGAGCGCTTCGGAGTACAAGTTATTTCAATGGGCTTCTTTGTAGAAGATAATTCACCCGTTATCTGGCGAGGACCTATGCTTGGAAAAATGTTGACGAGCTTTTTTACAGAAGTTGAATGGGGAGAATTAGATTATCTTTTACTAGACTTACCTCCCGGAACAGGTGATGTCGCATTAGACGTTCACTCCATGCTTCCTGCTTGTAAAGAAGTGATTATTACAACACCACATCCTACAGCGGCATTTGTTGCAGCTAGAGCGGGTGCTATGGCTTTGAAAACCGATCATGAGGTAATTGGAGTCGTAGAAAATATGGCTTACTTTGAAAGCCAGCTAACAGGGGAAAAAGAGTATGTATTTGGTAAAGGCGGAGGTCCAAAACTGGCTGAGGAACTTCAGACAGAACTGTTAGGACAGCTTCCGTTAAGTCAGCCCGACTGGAATGAAGAAGATTTTGCGCCTTCCATTTACGATGAATCGCATCGTTTAGGTCAAATATACGGAGAGATTGCAAGCAAGATTGCATTTATTTGCGAAAATGAAAAAGCAGCAACGGGAAAATAACAAAAAGCACGCGCTGTTCGAGCGCGTGCTTTTTGTTATTATACAGAGAGTTCAATCTGCGCCTTTTTTAAATCAAATGCAAGGTTTTGTTTTAAGAGAGCTAAAAATGTTTTTCCAGCTGTACTTACGGTGTGAGATTGGTGCTTTAAAATGCCGATTGCAGGGCCCTCATGCAAGTCATGAATTGTTTTAACCACCACTTGATCTGGCGGAAGAGTTGCGCTTATTTGTGGAACAACGGCTATTCCTAAGTTTTCTTTTACAAAATGCTGAAGTGTGCTAATAGTGCCTAACTGGACTTTAGCAGGCAGCTGGCCTGTTCGCTCAAAGATTAGCTGCTCAATTTTCTTTTGAACAGAAGATTGCCCAGCTGTAATCAGCGTTTCGTGTATTAAATCTTTTGCAAAGATTGTTTTTCTTTTTGTTAGAGCATGATTGAATGGTAATAGCAGCACAAGTTTTTCCGTTAGTAATGCCTCAAATTCTATATCTCTGAACGATTCTGAGACAGTGCCAATCGCGAAATCAATTTCTTGATTGCGTATATGTTGATGAAGGTGCTTTTCGTCTGTAACGAGTAAGCTAATTTCTGTGTTGGGATATCTTTTTTTAAATAATGAGAGAATGGAAGGCAGTCGACTGCTTGCTGTAGGTTCTGCAGCACCTATACGGATCGTGCCAGCTTCGCCTGTTGAATAATCCTTTAAGGTGTTATTTAGATACTCATATTCCTTTAGTAAAATATTTGCTCGCTCGTAAAAGATTTTACCTGCTTCAGTAAGTTTAATGCTTTTTCCTCGTTCTAAAAGCTTAAATCCTAGTTCGGATTCTAACTTTTGAATGTGCAGTGTAATGGTAGGCTGAGAGTACTTTAAATATTCAGCGGCTAATTGAAAGCTTCCTAAACGAACAATGGTTTGAAACGTTTTAATAACGCGAAATTCCATCAAATTCCCTCCTTTTGCTATAAAACGATTGTGTTAATTTCTAATATTTTACCATAAAGCTGAGAATTAAAGTTTACAATTCCAA
Source organism: Priestia sp. LL-8 (assembly GCF_036227845.1). NCBI lineage: Bacteria > Bacillati > Bacillota > Bacilli > Caryophanales > Bacillaceae > Priestia > Priestia sp. LL-8. Next base: position 150,886 of record NZ_JAZAQH010000001.1, read on the forward strand.
TAAAAATACTAAGTATTAAAAAATATAAAGAAGTCGTTTAGGTTTTTTAATAAAAATAAATGACATAATTAAATACGCACCTCATATGAGATGCGTATTTAATCACTGCTGTTGCTGCTCTCCGCCTGAATCAGATCCAGAGGAAGAAGAACCACCGTCGTCGCTGCTTTGTTTTTGTCCACCTTGTGTTTCTTCAGCGGCTTTCAAAAGAATGTCTTGAATTTTAGATTGATAAAGAGGGCTATCAAACGTTTCGGTCATAATTTTTTGTAAATAAGTGCGATATTCTTTACTCTTTAAAACAGTCAGTACTTCTTTTTCCATAGCCGGATCCTTTAAAACATCTTGAAGCATTCCTTGATATTCAGGATCTTTCATCAGTTGTTTGATGACCGTCTTATTTTCTTTTTCCAAACTTTTAGCAAAGCTTTCAGCAAACTTCGGATCATCCATGGCTTTTTTCCAAAATTCCACGCCTTTATCTGATACTAGGGTTTGAGAAATTGTATCTTTTATCGCGTTTTGATCCATTAAAATATCTTGTCTAACAGAAGGGTCTTTCATAATTGCCTCGACTGCTTTTTTTCCTTCATCTGTTTTTAAAATATCAACAACCATTTTCTTTGTTTGATCATAATCCATACCATTGTTCTCTTCATCTTGCGGTGCACAGGCTGTAGCTAAAAGCATACACATTCCTATATAAATGAGGAGCATGAGTCGCTTTTTCATAGTAATGAGCTCCTTTCCTAATATGCTTACGCTTAATATGAGATAATCAACGTTTTTTATTCATAAAAGAGCTCTAGATTTTTCAAAACGTGATTGGTACAATTTATGAAAAGGTACAATTTTGTAACTTATGGGGGAGATGGAAGTGAATAGTCGAAATTGGGTTCGTCTATTTCTAACCACGTTAGCTGTCGGGGGTATAAGTACAGCTTTTGTTGGGTTTGCGGTGCGCTGGGGGGAATACGGTCACTTATTTCAACAAGGAAAGATAGGAGAAATTGTTGCTGTTTTAACATGGCTCGTAGGCGTAGGGTTTATTTTTAGTTTAATTAGCCAAATGGGGTTTTTTGCATATTTAACTATTCACCGTTTTGGGTTGGGAATTTTTAAATCTGCATCACTTTGGAAATCGGTTCAAATTGTATTTGTTTTATTTGTATTATTTGACGTTGCTTATTTTCGATATAAGTTCTTTCAACAACCGGGAGAAGGCTTAGGTAAGTATATTTTGTTAAGCGTTTTCTTGTTAGCGGTGGGGTTATTAGTGGCGTATGCAAAGAAAAAGCAGACGAGTAAAGAGGCTTTTGTACCAGCGCTGTTTTTTATGATTGTTGTAACGACAATTGAATGGTTCCCAGCGCTGCGAACGAACGAAGAAAGCTGGCTTTACCTTATGTTGTTTCCACTTCTAATTTGTAATATGTATCAACTTCTTATTTTGCCCAAACTTCTTACGCACGCAAGAATAGCAAAAGCAGACAAATAGCATATTTGTCTGCTTTTGCTTTCCATATACAGTGGAAATAGATCTTATCGGATATCTTTTACTTGGGTTTTTGAATTTGAAATTAATGTTGAAACACTTACGTTTGAGACTTTTTTATTTTGTAATGAATTCTTGATATATGGAATAGCCTTTGCTGTTTGTTGAGCGGAGTCAGACGCGTGCAGCAATATAATATCTCCCCCGTCTAAAGGCTTTGTAACATTGGAGACAATTTTTTCAACCCCTGGATTTGTCCAGTCTTTAGAATCAATGCTCCAGTGAACAGTAGTATATCCTATATCTGCTGTTAATTTTAAGATGTCTTTATTAAATTGCCCGTTAGGAGGACGAAGGAGGTGAACATCTTTAAGGCCTAGGGAATCAAAGACTTTCTTTGATTTTGCAAGATCCTGTCTAATCTCATTAGGTTCTAGGCTTGTATAGGAAGTATAGTCATAGCCCATTGTGCCAATTTCGTGACCTTCTTTCTTAATGCGCTCTACAATATCTGGGTGACGCTCAGCCCATGAAGCAGATAAAAAGAAAGTAGCATGTTCAATATGCTGTCTTTTTAGTTCATTCAGAATGGGAATAGCTCTTTCATCTCCCCAGCTGATGTTAAACGTAAGAGCAACTTCCGGATTTTTGTCATCCGCCTTATAAACAGCTCTTGGACCGTTATCGGTTGAAAACACGGGAAAGTGAAACGTCTGCTGAGCATAGAGAAAAAAGCTTGTAAAAAACGCAGCAACTACGATAAGCATTGTTTGTTTGATTCTTTTGGCTCGAATAGTATAAAACATATTCATTTTGTCACCTCATTTAATAAGTAGTACTTGTCTAATTTGTATGCGTTTTGTCTACAATTAATAACAGGTAAGGAAAAGAACAATTGATTTTATTTTGATGTTTGAGAATCAATGTCGCAAAAAGAAGGTGAATCAATGAAAATTTGTTTATTTAATCAGGTGGAGTGTTTAGAGTTAGAAGCACTACTTAGAGAAGAAATGAAGAGAACAAACGTGGCTTTTCAACAAAGTTTGAATCATGTAGTTCTTGAACGAAACATTCAAGAGAAGTATCAAATCCTCTCAAAGATCTTGCTAAGGTTCGGTGAAAGCAGGGAAGTAAATAAGGTTTTTTGATGAAATGAAAAAAACTTTTCAAAAAGTGTTGACTTTATATAGTACAGATGTTAAATTATTAAATGTCGCTGATGAGTGATTGGAAAACAATCGCAATTCATCAGAAATAAAATATTAAAAAAGTTGTTGACAAATGAAAGACAACTTGTTAATATAATAAAGTCGCTCAAGAGCGGCGGTTGAACTTTGAAAACTGAACAAAGCGACAAACGTCAACGTTAATTTTTATTTTTTAAATGAGCAAGTCAAACATTTCTTCGGAGAGTTTGATCCTGGCTCAGGATGAACGCTGGCGGCGTGCCTAATACATGCAAGTCGAGCGAACTGATTAGAAGCTTGCTTCTATGACGTTAGCGGCGGACGGGTGAGTAACACGTGGGCAACCTGCCTGTAAGACTGGGATAACTTCGGGAAACCGAAGCTAATACCGGATAGGATCTTCTCCTTCATGGGAGATGATTGAAAGATGGTTTCGGCTATCACTTACAGATGGGCCCGCGGTGCATTAGCTAGTTGGTGAGGTAACGGCTCACCAAGGCAACGATGCATAGCCGACCTGAGAGGGTGATCGGCCACACTGGGACTGAGACACGGCCCAGACTCCTACGGGAGGCAGCAGTAGGGAATCTTCCGCAATGGACGAAAGTCTGACGGAGCAACGCCGCGTGAGTGATGAAGGCTTTCGGGTCGTAAAACTCTGTTGTTAGGGAAGAACAAGTGCGAGAGTAACTGCTCGTACCTTGACGGTACCTAACCAGAAAGCCACGGCTAACTACGTGCCAGCAGCCGCGGTAATACGTAGGTGGCAAGCGTTATCCGGAATTATTGGGCGTAAAGCGCGCGCAGGCGGTTTTTTAAGTCTGATGTGAAAGCCCACGGCTCAACCGTGGAGGGTCATTGGAAACTGGGGAACTTGAGTGCAGAAGAGAAAAGCGGAATTCCACGTGTAGCGGTGAAATGCGTAGAGATGTGGAGGAACACCAGTGGCGAAGGCGGCTTTTTGGTCTGTAACTGACGCTGAGGCGCGAAAGCGTGGGGAGCAAACAGGATTAGATACCCTGGTAGTCCACGCCGTAAACGATGAGTGCTAAGTGTTAGAGGGTTTCCGCCCTTTAGTGCTGCAGCTAACGCATTAAGCACTCCGCCTGGGGAGTACGGTCGCAAGACTGAAACTCAAAGGAATTGACGGGGGCCCGCACAAGCGGTGGAGCATGTGGTTTAATTCGAAGCAACGCGAAGAACCTTACCAGGTCTTGACATCCTCTGACAACTCTAGAGATAGAGCGTTCCCCTTCGGGGGACAGAGTGACAGGTGGTGCATGGTTGTCGTCAGCTCGTGTCGTGAGATGTTGGGTTAAGTCCCGCAACGAGCGCAACCCTTGATCTTAGTTGCCAGCATTTAGTTGGGCACTCTAAGGTGACTGCCGGTGACAAACCGGAGGAAGGTGGGGATGACGTCAAATCATCATGCCCCTTATGACCTGGGCTACACACGTGCTACAATGGATGGTACAAAGGGCTGCAAGACCGCGAGGTCAAGCCAATCCCATAAAACCATTCTCAGTTCGGATTGTAGGCTGCAACTCGCCTACATGAAGCTGGAATCGCTAGTAATCGCGGATCAGCATGCCGCGGTGAATACGTTCCCGGGCCTTGTACACACCGCCCGTCACACCACGAGAGTTTGTAACACCCGAAGTCGGTGGAGTAACCGTAAGGAGCTAGCCGCCTAAGGTGGGACAGATGATTGGGGTGAAGTCGTAACAAGGTAGCCGTATCGGAAGGTGCGGCTGGATCACCTCCTTTCTAAGGATTTTTACATGACGTACGTTTTGACACTTTGTTCAGTTTTGAGAGTTCAATCTCTCAATTATAGAAAGCACACTACTTTCTTCTTATTAGATAAGAAGAATTTTGGTTGCGATTGTTCTTTGAAAACTAGATAACAGTAATTGCTGAGGAAAAGTGAAACTTTTCTTTAATCAAACCAATAAATAACACAACAATATGTTGTACCATTTATTCGCTAATGGTTAAGTTAGAAAGGGCGCACGGTGAATGCCTTGGCACTAGGAGCCGATGAAGGACGGGACTAACACCGATATGCTTCGGGGAGCTGTAAGTGAGCTTTGATCCGGAGATTTCCGAATGGGGAAACCCACTGTTCGTAATGGAACAGTATCTTTATCTGAATACATAGGATATTGAAGGCAGACCCGGGGAACTGAAACATCTAAGTACCCGGAGGAAGAGAAAGCAAATGCGATTTCCTGAGTAGCGGCGAGCGAAACGGAATTAGCCCAAACCAAGAGGCTTGCCTCTTGGGGTTGTAGGACACTCTATACGGAGTTACAAAGGAACGAAGTAAATGAAGCGACCTGGAAAGGTCCGTCGAAGAAGGTAACAACCCTGTAGTTGAAACTTCGTTCCCTCTTGAGTGGATCCTGAGTACGGCGGAACACGTGAAATTCCGTCGGAAGCTGGGAGGACCATCTCCCAAGGCTAAATACTACCTAGTGACCGATAGTGAACCAGTACCGTGAGGGAAAGGTGAAAAGCACCCCGGAAGGGGAGTGAAAGAGATCCTGAAACCGTGTGCCTACAAGTAGTCAGAGCCCGTTAACGGGTGATGGCGTGCCTTTTGTAGAATGAACCGGCGAGTTACGATCCCATGCAAGGTTAAGCTGATAAGGCGGAGCCGTAGCGAAAGCGAGTCTGAATAGGGCGTTTAGTATGTGGTTGTAGACCCGAAACCAGGTGATCTACCCATGTCCAGGGTGAAGTTCAGGTAACACTGAATGGAGGCCCGAACCCACGCACGTTGAAAAGTGCGGGGATGAGGTGTGGGTAGCGGAGAAATTCCAATCGAACCTGGAGATAGCTGGTTCTCTCCGAAATAGCTTTAGGGCTAGCCTCATGTTGTGAGAGTCTTGGAGGTAGAGCACTGATTGGACTAGGGGCCCCCAACGGGTTACCGAATTCAGTCAAACTCCGAATGCCAAAGACTTATCCATGGGAGTCAGACTGCGAGTGATAAGATCCGTAGTCAAAAGGGAAACAGCCCAGACCACCAGCTAAGGTCCCCAAGTATACGTTAAGTGGAAAAGGATGTGGAGTTGCTTAGACAACCAGGATGTTGGCTTAGAAGCAGCCACCATTTAAAGAGTGCGTAATAGCTCACTGGTCGAGTGACTCTGCGCCGAAAATGTACCGGGGCTAAACGTATCACCGAAGCTGTGGATTGACATCTTTGATGTCAGTGGTAGGAGAGCGTTCTAAGTGCTGTGAAGTCAGACCGTAAGGACTGGTGGAGCGCTTAGAAGTGAGAATGCCGGTATGAGTAGCGAAAGACAAGTGAGAATCTTGTCCACCGAATGCCTAAGGTTTCCTGAGGAAGGCTCGTCCGCTCAGGGTTAGTCGGGACCTAAGCCGAGGCTGAAAAGCGTAGGCGATGGCCAACAGGTTGATATTCCTGTACCACCTCCCCGCCGTTTGAGTAATGGGGGGACGCAGTAGGATAGGGTAAGCGCGCTGCTGGATATGCGCGTTCAAGCAGTTAGGCTGATGAGTAGGCAAATCCGCTCATCATAAAGGCTGAGCTGTGATGACGAGGGAATTATAGTACCGAAGTTCCTGATTCCACACTGCCAAGAAAAGCCTCTAGCGAGGCGGGAGGTGCCCGTACCGCAAACCGACACAGGTAGGCGAGGAGAGAATCCTAAGGTGATCGAGAGAACTCTCGTTAAGGAACTCGGCAAAATGACCCCGTAACTTCGGGAGAAGGGGTGCTCTGGTAGGGTGTATAGCCCGAGAGAGCCGCAGTGAATAGGCCCAGGCGACTGTTTAGCAAAAACACAGGTCTCTGCGAAGCCGCAAGGCGAAGTATAGGGGCTGACGCCTGCCCGGTGCTGGAAGGTTAAGAGGAGGGGTTATCCTTTGGGAGAAGCTCTAAATCGAAGCCCCAGTAAACGGCGGCCGTAACTATAACGGTCCTAAGGTAGCGAAATTCCTTGTCGGGTAAGTTCCGACCCGCACGAAAGGCGTAACGATCTGGGCACTGTCTCAACGAGAGACTCGGTGAAATTATAGTACCTGTGAAGATGCAGGTTACCCGCGACAGGACGGAAAGACCCCGTGGAGCTTTACTGTAGCCTGATATTGAATTTTGGTACAGCTTGTACAGGATAGGTAGGAGCCTGAGAAGCCGGAGCGCTAGCTTCGGTGGAGGCGTCGGTGGGATACTACCCTGGCTGTATTGAAATTCTAACCCGCGGCCCTGATCGGGCCGGGAGACAGTGTCAGGTGGGCAGTTTGACTGGGGCGGTCGCCTCCTAAAATGTAACGGAGGCGCCCAAAGGTTCCCTCAGAATGGTTGGAAATCATTCGTAGAGTGTAAAGGCACAAGGGAGCTTGACTGCGAGACCTACAAGTCGAGCAGGGACGAAAGTCGGGCTTAGTGATCCGGTGGTTCCGCATGGAAGGGCCATCGCTCAACGGATAAAAGCTACCCCGGGGATAACAGGCTTATCTCCCCCAAGAGTCCACATCGACGGGGAGGTTTGGCACCTCGATGTCGGCTCATCGCATCCTGGGGCTGTAGTCGGTCCCAAGGGTTGGGCTGTTCGCCCATTAAAGCGGTACGCGAGCTGGGTTCAGAACGTCGTGAGACAGTTCGGTCCCTATCCGTCGTGGGCGTAGGAAATTTGAGAGGAGCTGTCCTTAGTACGAGAGGACCGGGATGGACACACCGCTGGTGTACCAGTTGTCTTGCCAAAGGCATCGCTGGGTAGCTATGTGTGGACGGGATAAGTGCTGAAAGCATCTAAGCATGAAGCCCCCCTCAAGATGAGATTTCCCATAGCGCAAGCTAGTAAGATCCCTGAAAGATGATCAGGTTGATAGGTCAGAGGTGGAAGCGTGGCGACATGTGTAGCTGACTGATACTAATCGATCGAGGACTTAACCAAACTTTAAAAGCGTAAGCTTTACTCAGCAAACTGTTACCTAGTTTTGAGAGAACAAAACTTTTTAAAAAAGTCTTGCTTTCTTTATCAAATCATGTATAATATATTATGTCTGGTGGCGATAGCGAAGAGGTCACACCCGTTCCCATACCGAACACGGAAGTTAAGCTCTTTAGCGCCAATGGTAGTTGGGACTTTGTCCCTGTGAGAGTAGGACGTTGCCAGGCTATTATTATTCCACAGTAGCTCAGTGGTAGAGCTATCGGCTGTTAACCGATCGGTCGTAGGTTCGAGTCCTACCTGTGGAGCCAACTGGCCCGTTGGTCAAGCGGTTAAGACACCGCCCTTTCACGGCGGTAACACGGGTTCGAATCCCGTACGGGTCACCATTTATTTTTATCTACATAATAGTGGAGGATTAGCTCAGCTGGGAGAGCACCTGCCTTACAAGCAGGGGGTCGGCGGTTCGATCCCGTCATCCTCCACCACCGTGCCGGTGTAGCTCAACTGGTAGAGCAACTGACTTGTAATCAGTAGGTTGGGGGTTCAAGTCCTCTTGCCGGCACCATTTATATCGGAGGGGTAGCGAAGTGGCTAAACGCGGCGGACTGTAAATCCGCTCCTTCGGGTTCGGCAGTTCGAATCTGCCCCCCTCCACCATCTTTATTGGGCTATCGCCAAGCGGTAAGGCAACGGATTTTGATTCCGTCATGCGTTGGTTCGAATCCAGCTAGCCCAGCCATAGAGAGCCATTAGCTCAGTTGGTAGAGCATCTGACTTTTAATCAGAGGGTCGAAGGTTCGAGTCCTTCATGGCTCATTTTAATAAGCGGAAGTAGTTCAGTGGTAGAACACCACCTTGCCAAGGTGGGGGTCGCGAGTTCGAACCTCGTCTTCCGCTCCATTTCTATATAAAAAAAGATATTGGGGCCTTAGCTCAGCTGGGAGAGCGCCTGCCTTGCACGCAGGAGGTCAGCGGTTCGATCCCGCTAGGCTCCACCATACATATAAACGTACAACCTTTAAGCAATTTGCTTAAAGGTTTTTTTGTGCAGTTTCTACAAATTAGAATTGTATATATATTCAAAAAAGTGTCGAGTTGAGCCATCGCTCATTTAGCCGTTACAATAAGAGAGTAGCAACATTTGTGATGGGGGGACATATTATGAATAAGCTTTCAATTATTGGAGTACCGATGGATTTAGGTCAAACTCGCCGTGGGGTCGATATGGGGCCAAGTGCGATACGATATGCAGGTGTCATTGAACGCATCGAGAATATTGGCTATAGTGTAGAAGATAAAGGGAATATTGAAATTGCCTTAGCTGAACGAGTACATAGTGATGAAAATACAAACTTAAAGAATTTAAAAGCTGTAGCAGATGCTAGCGAGAGGCTTGCTCAGACCGTAAGTGATGTTATTACAAATAAAAGGTTTCCTTTAGTGCTAGGGGGAGATCACAGTATCGCTATCGGAACACTAGCAGGAGTAAGTCGTCATTATAAAAACTTGGGCGTGATTTGGTATGATGCACACGGAGATTTGAATACAGCAGATACGTCTCCTTCAGGAAATATTCACGGTATGCCATTGGCGGCAAGTATAGGTGTAGGAGACGAAGCATTGACTCGAATTGGTGGTTATACACCTAAAGTTAAGCCTGAAAATATTGTGATTATCGGAGCACGTTCTTTAGATGAAGGAGAAAAAGAGCTAATAAAGGAAAAAGGCATTAAAGTGTATACGATGCATGAGATAGATCGAATGGGCATGACAAAAATAATGGAAGAAACAATTTTATATTTGCAGGATAAAACAGATGGCGTTCATCTATCACTCGATTTAGATGGACTGGATCCACATGATGCACCTGGAGTAGGAACACCAGTTATCGGTGGAATAAGCTATAGAGAAAGTCATTTAGCTATGGAGATGTTGGCAGAATCTCAGCTAATCACTTCTGCTGAGTTTGTGGAAGTGAATCCTATTTTAGATGAACGGAATAAAACAGCTACCGTAGCTGTTGCATTAATGGGCTCACTTTTAGGAGAAAAATTAGTATAAAACATTAATACCTACCAAAAGGTACATGAAATATATATGAAGATAAAAAAAAAGAAGCTCTTAGTTCAGATTCGAGAGCTTCTTTATATAGAGAAAAACTTTTCATATTCATTTAATAAACCATCTAGCTCTGAACTTACTCTCACCACTGTTAGTGATGATAAAGGGTTTTCTGCTGCAAGAGTGACCATGTTATTTCTACATTCTTCAATTTGATTCAAAAGGTTCTCTTTTGTATGAGTCAAGCTTTCCACTCCTCTTCTTTTCATCTATACTAATTACATAACCTACGTACGATCTTTTTAAACGTATTTGACAAATTTTTGTTAAAATAATTAAGCATAAGTGAAACTTTATGATAAAGTACACGTATATATACTATCCCGCAATGGGCGGAGGTAACCGTTACATGGATTTATTATTAAAAAGGAAAATAAAAAAAGTAAAAAAAGGTGACCAGGATGCGTTTGCTGACATAGTAGAATATCACAAGGATAAACTTTTTCATCTATGTTATCGAATGTTAGGAAACCGGGAAGAGGCGCAAGACGCTGCACAAGAAGCGTTTATTCGAGCCTATGTAAATATTCATAGCTATGACACAAGTAAAAAGTTTTCCACCTGGTTATATCGAATTGCTACAAATCTTTGTATTGATCGAATTCGTAAAAAAAAGCCAGACTATTATTTAGATGCAGAAGTAGCCGGGACCGACGGGTTAAATATGTACTCTCAAATAGCTGCCGATCAGGCCTTACCAGAGGAAGAACTAGAGCAAGTAGAATTGCAAGAATTCATTCAGTCGGAAATATTAAAGCTACCTGAGAAATATCGAACTGTCATTGTCCTAAAATATATAGATGAGCTGTCGTTAAAAGAAATCAGCGATATTTTAGACCTGCCGCTTGGTACGGTAAAGACTAGAATTCACAGAGGACGTGAAGCTTTAAGAAATCGACTTCGCCACTTGTAAGGAGTGAACTAAGAATGAAATGTCCAAAAATGTATGTAAATCTCATTCATGAACATTTAGATGGAGATATTACAAAAGAAAATGAACTATTATTAAAAGAGCATTTGCATCAATGCAAAGGTTGTCAGCAGCATATGCATCAGTTAAAAAGAACCATTGCATTTGTGCAAAGCACTTCTCATATAGAATTACCTATGAACTTTACAGCAGGTGTTATGGCTGGGTTACCACGTGAGAAGAATCGAATTCGAATGAATAGATGGTTTACAAACCACCCGATTCTTAGTGCAGCTGCTGTATTTGTGCTGTTAATGTCCGGCACGGTGTTTTCAGCTTGGGAAACGGATGAAGACTTTTCTGTTTCAAAGCAGCCGAACCTAGTCATTCACGATAAAACAGTCGTTGTACCGAAAGGTGAGACCGTTAAAGGTGATATTACTGTGAGAAATGGCGATATTAAAATTGAAGGAAAAGTAGATGGAAACGTTACTGTTATACATGGTGATAAGTACCTAGCTTCTGCAGGAGAAGTGACAGGCAATATTGAAGAGTTAGACAAGATTTTTGACTGGGTATGGTATAATGTCAAAACTCATGCCAAACAAGCTGTTGACTTTTAATAGTTGAAACATAAAACCGTCCGCTTATCTTGTTAGAGAGGAACAGTGGACGGTTTTATTTATATAAAAAGAAGGCTACATTATATAGGAACAAGGATTTAAAAATAAGATGTAATTTACAGTGTAATTTTGTTTTATGGTATAATAAAACGGTTATGTTATCTTTATTACATATATAGAGGAAGTGAGAAGATGCCTATTGGAGACCTGCCAATCCTCTCATATTTAGGAAAAATTGTTGATGTTCTCCTGGTATGGTTCGTCATATATAAATTAATTATGGTCATAAGAGGTACAAAAGCAGTACAGCTTTTAAAAGGAATCACGGTGATTTTAGTTGTCCGCTTTATAAGTAACTTCCTTGGACTAAATACGCTACAATGGTTAATGGACCAAGCGTTAACGTATGGGTTTTTAGCTATCATTATTATCTTCCAGCCAGAGCTGCGCCGAGCGCTTGAACAGCTTGGGAGAGGACGTTTGTTTTCACGCAGTAATTTGCCTGAAGAAGATGAACGTACCGTTACGATTGAGGCGATTATAAAAGCAACGCATTATATGGCTAAAAGACGCATAGGTGCATTGATCTCAATCGAAAGAGAGACGGGTATGGGTGATTATATTGAAACAGGTATACCGCTCAACTCTAATATTTCTTCTGAATTATTAATCAACTTATTTATACCGAATACACCACTTCATGATGGAGCAGTTATTTTACAGCGGGATCAAGTAGCCGCTGCAGCATGTTACTTACCTTTATCTGAAAGTCCTTTTATTTCAAAAGAATTAGGTACTCGCCATCGTGCTGCTGTAGGAATAAGTGAAGTAACAGATAGTGTGACTGTCATTGTATCTGAAGAAACTGGAGGCATTTCTGTTACCAAAAATGGTGAATTGTATCGTGAATTGACAATTGATACATTGAGAGAAATGCTAGAAAAAGAATTAGTCACAACTTCTAAAGCAACTTCTTCCACTCGTTGGCAATGGAGGTTGAAGAAGAATGGATAAATTGATGAATCGATCGTGGGTTATGAAAATTATCGCGTTGCTGTTAGCCTTCATGTTATATTTATCTGTTAATTTAGATGATGGTGCGAGTTCATCAAATAAGTTTCTGAACCGAAGCAGTTCTGCCAACACTGGAGTAGAAACATTAACAGATGTTCCGGTTCAAGTATCCTACAATGAGAAGAACAGAATTGTAAGAGGTGTTCCGGATACGGTTATTATGACACTGGAAGGTCCTAAAAATATTTTGGCTCAAACAAAGCTACAAAAAGATTATCAAGCTTATATTGACCTTGATAATTTAAGCTTAGGGCAGCATAGAGTCAAGGTTCAGTATCGAAATATCTCTGATAATTTAAACGTAGTGGTTAAGCCTGATATTGTAAACGTAACAATTGAAGAACGCGATTCAAAACAGTTTTCAGTAGAGGCAAGCTATGATAAAAACAAAGTCAAGAATGGATATGAAGCAGGGGAAGCAACCGTTAGTCCAAGAGCCGTCACGGTAACGGGCGCATCAAGTCAATTGGATCAAGTTGCTTATGTGAAAGCTATTATTGATTTAGATAATGCTTCAAAAACAGTTACAAAACAAGCAACTGTTGTCGCACTAGACAAGAATTTAAATAAATTGAATGTAACAGTTCAACCAGAAACGGTCAATGTAACAATCCCGGTGAAAAATATTAGTAAAAAAGTGCCGATCGATGTGATTCAAGAAGGCACGCCAGGCGACGGTGTCAACATTACGAAGCTAGAGCCTAAAACAGATACAGTGAAAATTATTGGTCCATCTGATTCTTTAGAAAAAATCGATAAAATTGATAATATTCCAGTCGATGTTACTGGTATTACGAAATCTAAAGATATTAAGGTGAATGTCCCTGTTCCAGACGGAATAGATAGTGTAAGTCCTAAACAAATTACCGTTCACGTGGAAGTAGACAAACAAGGTGATGAGAAAGACGCAGAAGAAACGGACGAAAGTACAGCTGAGACTAAGTCATTTAAGAATTTGCCGGTTTCTTTAACTGGTCAATCCTCAAAGTACACGTATGAACTGCTTTCTCCTACTTCAGTAGATGCGGATGTAAAAGGACCAAAATCTGATTTAGATAAGTTGACGAAAAGCGGCATTAGCTTGTCAGCGAATGTAGGGAATTTATCTGTTGGGGAGCATACGATTCCTATTATAATAAATAGTCCCGACTCTGTTACATCAACACTATCGACTAAACAGGCAAAAGTTCGTGTAACAGCGAAAAAACAATCAGGGACAAATGATGAGCAAACGGATAAAGAAACAAGTGGAAGCACGAGCGATAAAGAAACAAAGCCAGACACGGGAACTGGATCAGGAGCAAATCCTGGGACGGGAAATTCAGGTGATTCAACTGATAAACCAAGCGAAGAGACTGACACACCTGAAGGCAATACAGATACACCAACAGATAATACAGAAACTGGTGACGATAGTAGTAATCAAAGTGATGAAAATTCTACACCCGTAGATGGACAGACAGATAATACATCAGGAAACTAAATGTTTTGACATGAAGGAGAGAAAATTAATGGGTAAGTATTTTGGAACAGACGGAGTACGAGGAGTTGCCAATAGTGAATTAACTCCTGAGCTTGCTTTTAAAATTGGACGCTTAGGTGGTTACGTTCTAACAAAAGATTCAGAGCGACCGAAAGTATTAATCGGACGCGATACACGTGTTTCTGGTCATATGTTAGAAGGAGCGCTTGTTGCAGGATTGCTTTCAATTGGAGCAGAAGTTATGCGACTAGGCGTTATTTCAACTCCAGGGGTAGCGTATTTAACAAAAGCACTTGGCGCACAAGCAGGAGTCATGATCTCTGCTTCGCATAACCCAGTTCAAGATAACGGAATTAAATTCTTTGGTCCAGATGGATTTAAACTTTCAGATGCCCAAGAGAATGAAATTGAAGCGTTAATGGATAGTGAAACAGATCAATTACCAAGACCTGTTGGGGGAGACTTAGGCCAGGTAAATGACTACTTCGAAGGTGGACAAAAATATCTTCAATACTTAAAACAAACGGTTGATGAAGACTTCTCAGGTATTCATGTGGCATTAGACTGTGCGCACGGAGCAACGTCATCTTTAGCAGCACATTTATTTGCAGATCTAGATGCAGATATCTCTACAATGGGGGCATCTCCAAACGGATTAAACATCAATGATGGTGTAGGATCTACACATCCGGAAGCATTAAGTGCCTTCTTAAAAGAAAAAGGAGCGGATGTTGGGTTAGCATTTGATGGAGACGGAGATCGTTTAATCGCAATCGATGAAAAAGGCGAGATTGTAGACGGTGATCAAATCATGTTCATTTGTGCAAAATACTTGTATGAACAAGGACGTTTAAAGAAAAACACGCTTGTTTCTACCGTTATGAGTAACTTAGGCTTCTATAAAGCACTAGAAGCTAGCGGAATTGAAAGTGCACAAACTGGTGTAGGCGACCGTTATGTAGTGGAAGAAATGAAAGCTAATCAATATAACCTAGGTGGAGAACAGTCAGGTCATATTATTTTCTTAGATTACAACACAACAGGTGACGGTATGCTTTCAGCTATTCAGCTTGTAAACATTATGCAAGCAACGAAAAAGCCTTTATCAGAATTAGCAGCTGAAATGAAGAAATATCCTCAGCTTCTTGTAAATGTAAAAGTAACGGATAAGCATCATGTTACAGATAACGAGAAGGTAAAAGTGGTTATTGAAGAAGTGGAAAAAGAAATGAACGGTAATGGCCGAGTACTTGTACGCCCTTCAGGAACAGAGCCGTTAGTACGTGTTATGGTTGAAGCACAAACACAAGAAGAATGTGAAACTTATGTAACGCGTATCGTAGAAGTAGTAAAAGCAGAAATGGGCTTAGAGTAATTCATTAATTATATGCATAAGCGGTGACGTTTCAAGCTGCTTATGCATATTTTTATATTGTTGAGAAAAATTCTTGGAAATTATCTGATGCTAAAGGCTGTTTTTACAGATAGTAAAGAAGATAATTGACGTTTTCTCACTTCTTATTGTAATATTAAATCTGTTCGTCTCTTAATTTATGTAAAGGAGTGAACAATCTATTTTAAAAGTGAATACAAAGCGCCTGAACTAAGTAAAGGGACGGAAACGACTTAGTTGACGAGGAGGAGGTTTATCGAAGTATCGGCGGATGCCTCCCGGTTGTTGATTATCACGGCCGAAAACTTGATGTGAAAAACAATGAGGTGACTTATTGGACAAAAGCATTGAGATGATAATCATTGATGATGAAAAGAGACTCTCTTTTCATACATGAAGGAGGATTTTATCTATGTGCGGAATTGTAGGATATATTGGAACAGAAGATTCGAAAGAAATTTTATTACGTGGTCTTGAAAAGTTAGAATATCGTGGTTATGACTCAGCAGGTATTGCAGTGGTTAACAATGAAGGCGTACACGTATTCAAAGAAAAAGGCCGTATTGCAGAATTGCGTCAGGCAGTAGATAACAGTGTTGTAGCACCAGCAGGTATCGGTCATACGCGTTGGGCAACTCATGGTGTACCAAGCCAAGAAAATGCTCACCCGCATCAAAGTACATCTGGACGCTTCACACTTGTGCATAACGGTGTAATTGAAAACTACGCTATTTTGAAACGTGAATATTTACAAGATGTAACGTTTAAAAGCGAAACGGATACAGAAGTAATCGTTCAGTTAATTGAAAAAATCGCAGCAGAAGGCTTAGATGTAGAAGAAGCGTTCCGTAAGACAGTAAGCTTGCTTCACGGTTCTTATGCACTAGCTCTTGTTGATAACGAAGATAAAAATACAATCTACGTAGCTAAAAACAAAAGCCCGCTTCTTGTAGGTGTTGGCGAAGGATTTAACGTTGTAGCGAGCGATGCTATGGCAATGCTTCAAGTAACAGATCAGTACGTAGAATTAATGGATAAAGAAACAGTAATTGTTACAAAAGAAGGCGTAACAATTAAAACGCTTGATGGTGAAGTGGTAGAAAGAGCACCTTATACAGCAGAGCTTGATGCAAGTGATATTGAAAAAGGTACGTACCCTCACTATATGTTAAAAGAAATTGATGAGCAGCCTTTAGTTGTTCGTAAAATCATTCAAGAGTATCAAAATGAGAACAATGAACTGCACATTGATGCAGACATTTTAGGAGCAATGGATGAAGCAGACCGCATCTATATCGTAGCATGTGGAACAAGCTATCATGCAGGCCTAGTAGGTAAACAATTCATTGAAACGTGGGCGAAGGTTCCAGTAGAAGTGCACGTAGCAAGTGAATTCTCTTATAACATGCCGCTTTTATCTGAAAAGCCATTGTTTATCTTTATCTCTCAAAGTGGAGAAACAGCTGACAGCCGTGCAGTATTAGTTCAAATTAAAGAACTAGGTTACAAAGCGTTAACAATCACAAACGTTCCGGGATCAACATTATCTCGTGAATCTGATTATACGTTATTACTTCATGCAGGTCCGGAAATTGCTGTAGCATCAACAAAAGCTTATACAGCTCAATTAGCAGTGCTATCAATTCTAGCGGCTGTAACAGCAAAAACACGCGGCATTGAATTAGAATTTGATTTAGTTCAAGAGTTAGCAATCGTAGCAAACACAATGGAAGTACTTTGTGACGACAAAGAAGAAATGGAAAGCATTGCTCTTCAATTCTTAGCAACAACTCGCAACGCATTCTTTATTGGACGTTCTGTTGATTATTATGTAGGTTTAGAAGGTGCGTTAAAACTAAAAGAAATCTCTTACATCCAAGCAGAAGGATTTGCTGGAGGAGAGCTTAAGCACGGAACAATTGCTTTAATTGAAAACAATACGCCAATTATTGCATTAGCAACACAAGAGCATGTAAACTTAAGCATCCGTGGTAACGTAAAAGAAGTAGTAGCACGTGGAGCTAATCCTTGTATCATTTCAATGAAAGGATTAGAAACAGAAGAAGATCGCTACGTGATTCCGAAAGTTCATGAAACACTTTCACCACTAGCAGCGGTTATTCCTTTACAATTAATCTCTTACTACGCTGCATTGCACCGCGATTGCGATGTAGATAAACCACGTAACTTAGCAAAATCAGTTACTGTAGAATAATAAGGTTCTAGACACCCTTCTATTATAGAAGGGTGTTTTTGTATACAATTCTCATTGAGCTAAAAAATATATTTGCTTGCTCACTTTATTTTATATAATAGAGTAGGTAAATGAACGAAACTCACTTATAAAAAAGGAAGTGAAAAGTATTAGTGGAGTAGCTCAAAGTATAAAGTACGTGTTGCGAGGCATCTTTTTTGTCTTGTATTTTCCCTTTTATTTTGTATTTCAAATTTTGTGTAAGCTATGGGTATATTTTATCGCTAAGCCCCTCATATGGATAGGAACAAGAATTATTCAACCTGTCATTGATTTCATTTGGAGATACATTATACGTTTCTTGTTCGTTTATCCTATTTCTTGGCTATGGAGTGTCCTCATCTATCCTTTTATTCTCTTCGTTTGGAAACGATGTTTTTTGCCTATAACTAGATTTATATGGAAGTACGTTTTATACCCTGTGTTGTATCTAGTTTGTTACCCTTGTTATCTTTTCTGGAAATATGTTGTGCTGCCATTTTTCAATGAAATTGTTATTCCTGTGGTTTCATTTTGTCAGCGTATATTCCTCTGTTTCTGGAAAGGAGTTAAGTGGATTGTAATTCATATGATCTACTATCCTTTACGGTGGATTTGGATGAGATGTATATACAAACCGCTTAAAAATGTATATACAAAAATCATTCAGCCGGTTATCAAATGGTTTTCTCATTTATTTAGTTAATGAAATATACCAAAAGATTGCTTTTCTTTTTTAAGTATTAAACTCGAAAGATAAGAGGGAATTGATGTATAATAAAGACGGATATATCATTGCCTATTTATTTTATTAGATTCAATTTTGAAAGAGAGTGAAACAATATGGGCCGTAAGTGGAACAATATTAAAGAAAAGAAAGCGTCAAAAGATGCTAATACAAGTCGTATATATGCCAAGTTTGGCCGTGAGATTTATGTGGCTGCGAAACAAGGCGAGCCAGATCCAGAATCAAACCAAGCGTTAAAAGTTGTATTAGAACGCGCGAAAACATACAATGTGCCAAAAGCAATTATTGACCGTGCGATTGAAAAAGCAAAAGGCGGATCAGAAGAAAATTACGATAATCTTCGTTACGAAGGTTTTGGACCAAATGGCTCAATGGTTATCGTAGATGCTCTTACGAATAACGTAAACAGAACAGCTTCAGACGTGCGGGCTGCTTTTGGTAAAAACGGCGGTAATATGGGAGTAAGCGGATCAGTAGCGTACATGTTTGATCCAACAGCTGTTATTGGTGTAGAAGGTAAGGATGAAGAAGAGACGCTAGAACTGTTAATGGAAGCAGATGTAGATGTGCGTGACATTTTAGAAGAAGAAGATTCTGTAATTGTTTATGCTGATCCGGATCAATTCCATGCGGTACAAAAAGCGTTCAACGATGCTGGGATTACGGAATTTACAGTAGCTGAGCAAACGATGCTTGCTCAAAATGATGTAACTCTTCCTGAAGATGCACAAGCTCAGTTTGAAAAAATGATTGATGCATTAGAGGACCTAGAAGATGTGCAGCAAGTATATCACAACGTTGATTTAGGATAATAGTAAAAGAGGCAGACCTATCAAAGAGGTCTGTCTTTTTTTATAGGCCGTGTGAAAAGCATCTATTGACCCTTTCCCTTCGTTTGGAATATGGTAAGATAATGAATTAAGAATAGAAAATAGTAGAATTTTATAATAGATAAATGGAGGGAAAGCAGTTGAAAAAATTAATGGTGGGGATGGCGTTAACAGCTACACTTGCAACGGCTGTAACGCCTGGCTTTGGCTCAATCGTGGGAAATCAAGAAAAGGCATATGCAGCGACAGTTACATATAAAGTAACGGCAAGCAAGCTAAATGTGAGAAGTGGAGCGGGAACGACTTACGGGATTATTGGCAGCGTAGTGAAAGGTCAAATGCTATCTGTGGTGAGCAAAAGCGGAAGCTGGTACAAAATTAACTACAACGGCCGCACGGGCTACGTAAGCAGCGATTATGTACAAGCATCAGGAACAACAACGCCACCAGCAGAAAGCACAACGTACATAGTAACGGCAAGCACGCTAAATGTAAGAAGCGGAGCAGGCACCAACTATGCATCCATAGGAAGTGTGACAAAAGGCCAGAAGCTGTCCGTGGTGAGCAAAAGCGGAAGCTGGTACAAAATTAACTACAACGGCCGTACAGGCTACGTAAGTAGTGACTACGTACAGGTATCGGGAACAGGAGCAACGCCGCCGGCAGAAAGCACAACGTACACAGTAACGGCAAGCACGTTGAATGTAAGAAGCGGAGCGGGCACTAGCTATGCATCCATAGGAAGTGTGACAAAAGGCCAGAAGCTGTCTGTGGTGGGCAAAAGCGGAAGCTGGTATAAAATTAACTACAACGGCCGTACAGGATATGTAAGCAGTGACTATGTACAGGCTTCAGCTACAGCGTCTCCAAAGCTCGTAGTCGATTCTTTTAAAACGTTAGGTAACGCTCAGCAAGTCATCTTGGTTACAGCAGATAACTACGATACGAAGTCTGCTAAAATTCAAACGTTTGAAAAGGTCGATGGAAAATGGAAGCAAGTTTTAACTGCGAACGGTGTACTTGGACAAAAAGGATTCGCTTTATCTAAAAAAGAAGGAGATATGGAATCTCCGACAGGGAAATATACAATTGGCACAGCATTTGGACGCTATGCAAATCCTGGAACTAAGCTTCCATATCGAAAGATTACAGCAAATGATGTGTGGGTAGACGATTCAAAAAGCTCTCTATATAATACGTGGCAGCAAAAGCCGGCGAATGGCCGCTGGACGAGCGCTGAGAACATGGATATCCCGGCTTATGATTATGGGTTTGTCATTAATTATAATGAATCTAGAACCCCAGGAAAGGGAAGTGCAATCTTCTTTCATGTAGGAACAAATTATACAGCAGGATGTACGGCCACTTCTAAAGAACAAGTTGTCTCTATTTTAAAATGGTTAAATCCAGAGAAAAATCCGGTGATTATTCAATCTCCTGTAAGTGAATTAGATAAATATTAAGTTAGAAAGCAGCTGAATTCGTGTAATTCAGCTGCTTTTTTATGTAATTAAAAGCTTTGTCCGTCTGTGGTACGACAAAGTTAGTTTTCCTATTCATTGAATGAAAGCGTTTAATCTCTTACGATTAAAGTATCATCACGTAGAGAAAGGAAGAGAGCAAATGGCTCAATCTAATATAAAAGTAGCTGTACAAAAGTTTGGGAACTTTCTAAGTTCAATGGTTATGCCAAATATCGGAGCATTTATTGCATGGGGACTTATTACTGCTTTATTTATTCCAACAGGCTTTTTTCCAAATGAAAGCCTTGCCAAACTAGTGGATCCAATGGTCAAGTATTTGCTTCCGCTGCTAATCGGCTACACAGGAGGAAAGCTTGTACACGATCAGCGCGGAGGCGTTGTAGGTGCTATAGCGACCATGGGCGTCATCGTTGGATCTGATATTCCGATGTTTCTAGGCGCTATGATTATGGGACCGCTTGGCGGTTATATCATCAAGAAGTTTGATCAGTTTATTGAAGGTAAAGTCAAAACAGGATTCGAGATGTTAATTAATAATTTCTCAGCAGGTATTCTTGGAGGAATTCTAGCGATTCTAGCCTTTTTAGGAGTTAGCCCGGCTGTTGATGGATTTACAGGTGCACTTGTAGTGGGTGTAGATTGGATGGTTGCACATGGCCTTCTTCCACTTACAAGTATTCTAATTGAACCAGCTAAAATTTTATTCTTAAACAATGCTATTAATCACGGTATCTTATCTCCGATCGGAGCAGAACAAATTCGAACAAACGGACAGTCCATTCTATTGTTATTAGAAACAAATCCTGGTCCGGGATTAGGAATTCTGTTGGCGTATTGCTTCTTTGGAAAAGGAACAGCAAAACAGTCAGCGCCGGGAGCGGCCATCATTCATTTTATTGGCGGAATTCACGAAATTTACTTCCCTTACGTTTTAATGCGTCCTCTTCTAATCATTGCGGCTATTTTAGGAGGAATGAGCGGCGTATTTACATTTGTTCTTTTAGGTGGAGGCTTACAAGCGGTTGCTTCACCAGGAAGTATTTTGGCTATTTTAGCTGCTACACCAGGTAATGCAGGCAGCTATGTTGCAAATATCTCAGGTGTTCTTGTTGCAGCCGTCGTATCGTTTATTGTAGGTTCGTTAATTTTAAAAACGGGCAAGCAAACAGAAGATTTGGACGAAGCAGCTCGCAAAATGCAAGAGATGAAGGGCAAGAAGAGCTCTGTAGCAGGAAGCTTTACAAAACAGCAAGGCGACGTACCAGCAAGCGTTCAAAAAATTGTTTTTGCCTGTGACGCAGGTATGGGATCGAGTGCAATGGGCGCCTCTCTTCTTCGCAAGAAAGTTAAACAAGCAGATTTAAATATTTCGGTAACAAATACAGCTATCAGTAATATTCCAAGTGATGCTCAAATCGTTATTACACAGGAAGAGCTAACGCCAAGAGCTCAAAACAAAGTTCCAGATGCGTATCATATCTCGGTTGATAATTTTCTATCTAGCCCGGAATATGACAAATTAATTGATCAACTAAAAAATGATCATACTACTTCTAAGGCGGAAGAAGAAAAGAACGTATCTGTAGAAAATAATACAGATAGTAATGATGGTTTATTAAAAGAAGAAAACGTTTTCTTGAATCAGCACTTTTCTTCTAAGGAAGAAGCAATTCGATTTGCAGGAAGTGTGTTAGTAAAAGGCGGATATGTAGAAGAAAACTATGTTGAAGCGATGATTGAGCGCGACAATATGACTTCTACTTATATGGGAAATGACGTAGCGATTCCGCACGGTACGGAAGAAGCGAAAAAGAACGTTTTAAGATCAGGTTTTACAGTGATTCAAGTTCCAGAAGGCGTTTATTTTGATGGTGAGAAAGTTCGTTTAATTTTTGGAATTGCCGGAAAAGACGGCACCCATTTAGAAATTTTATCTGGTATCGCGATTACATGTTCTGATATGGACAATATTGAAAAGATGGTTCATGCCAAATCGGCTAAAGAATTAATGGCTATTATTCAAAGTAACTAACGGGATAGAAAGGCATGAAGATGCCTTTTTGTCCTTTGTTTATAAATAAGAAAAGAGTTGATGTTCTTGTTTATTACTTCAAGAGAAAAATCAATCATTGAGTTAATTATTAAAACGGCAGGAAAGCATACAGCACTTACACTTGCTACTTTTTTGAATGTAAGTGTAAGAACCGTTCACCGAGATTTAAAGGCAGTTGAATCAATACTTGAGAAATTTGATTTGAAGCTGATTCGTACACAAGATGAAGGACTAATGATTGAAGGTAAAAATGAACAAATTTTTCGTCTTATCCAAGAGCTGATGAAGATTAAAACGACGGATCAGTCTCCACAGGAAAGAAAATTAATTCTTTTAATTCTTCTTCTAGAAGAAGGAGATTCATTTAAATTACAAACGCTGGCTAAAGACTTAGAAGTAAGTATTACTACACTAACTGCTTATTTAGATGAACTCACGGAGTGGTTAACCACATTTGACGTTTTTCTTCACCGAAAAAGAGGGGTGGGAGTAGAGGTTCAAGCTACTGAAGCCAATAAAAGAAAGGCATTAGCTAATTATTTTCTTGTTCACTTTAATGAAGAGTTAATTGAGTGCTTGTTTCTAGTAGAAAATCAGCAGCATACGAATGAAAAGATTTTGCATTATTTTTATCCGGATTATTTGGCAGAAGTAGACCGAATTGTACATCAAGCGATTAATCAGCATCATTCTAAGCTGGCTGACAGCGATTATATAGGGCTCATTGTTCATATTTGCATTATGATACAGCGAACGAAAAAGCAAATGTATCTAGAAGGCGACGGCGGCCAAACGGAAGAGCTGGCGAGTGAACTGTTCTTAATGAAGGATATTTGCCGCGAAATTGAACGGGTATTTTCCCTTTCTTTCACGGAAAAAGATATTCATTTCTTAGCAGTACGGCTGCGTGCAGCAAAGTTCCAAACTACTAGAGACGTATATTACGACAGCGTAGTGGTTGGGCAGATTATTAAGAATATGATTGCTCATGTTTCTGTTCAGCTTAACACCGACTTAACCGGTGATTTTTCCCTTTACCAAGGGCTGCTTGCTCATATGGAACCGGCAATTTTTCGTCTTAAGCAGAAAATGGAGCTTTTTAATCCGTTAACAGAAGAGATTAAGAAAAAGTACCCGGTTTTATTTATGGCTGTAAGAAACAGTATCGATCAAGAGCTGCCGGATTTAGTTTTTCCAGATGATGAAGTGGCATATCTTGTTTTACATTTTGGTTCAACGCTAGTGCTAAAAGAAGAAGTCATGGAAATTCAGGCGCTGATTGTCTGTCCAACTGGAATCGGCACCTCAAAAATGTTAGCTAGCCGTATTCGTAAAGAGATTCCGGAGATTAATTCAGTTGTCATTAAATCGGTAAAAGAAATCAAAGAAGCCGCGCTTGAAGGGTATGACGTAGTGATTTCAACAGTAAGACTTCCTTTTTTAAATGTAGATTACATTTTAGTTAATCCACTCTTAACCGAAGAGGATATTCAATCCGTCCAGAATTTTTTACAGAAAAACATTCAAAAGTTAACCAAAGATAAGGACTATCGCTCGTTTCAATATAAAAATAAGACCGTTTCTACAGAAAAACCGTCTTTTGAGGAAACGATGAAGCAAATTAAAGATGTGCATGGAAGTATCGAGTCAATTCTTCAAAACCTTAGAATGTATCGATTTTCGGATGCAGTGAGTCATGATCAAGTGATTTCGCACGTAGTAAAAGCCGCTGAAAAAGAACGTTTAATAACCAATGCCAGCTGCGTTATTGATCAGCTTAAGGAACGAGAAAACAAAGGCGGTTTAGGTATTCCGCAAACGAGTATGGCACTGTTCCATTGCCGTGAACATCACGTGAAAGAGCTGATCTTTCAAGTTTCACATTTAGAACAGCCTTGCACAGTTAAAGGTATGGACGGAACAAACATGCAGGCGCGTAACCTTCTATTAATGCTTGCACCTGAGGAGTTAAGTGAAGCACAGCAAGAAATCTTAAGTTTAATTAGTACAAGTTTAATTGAAGATCATGAAGCAATGATGGTTTTTTCTTCTTCGAACGAAGAGATAATTCGCAAAAGGCTAGAGGATACGTTTCATGAGTACCTTCGAAATAATTTGATAAAGGAATGATTTTTGTGAAACAAGCAGTTCATTTTGGAGCAGGCAATATTGGGCGAGGATTTATTGGGGCATTATTTTCTCAAAGCAACTATTACGTTACATTCGTAGATATTGCTGAAAAGATTATTAATCAGTTAAACACAGATGAAGGGTATAACGTAATAACAGCCGCAGAGCACCCAGAGACATTAGCTGTTCAAAACGTATCTGGTTTAAATAATCTGACACAAGAACAAGCAGTCATTAAAGCGATTAAAGAAGCAACGTACATTACGACGGCCATCGGACCGAACGTTCTGCCGCGAATTGCTCCTTTAATTGCTAAAGGCTTGGCTGAGCGTGTGAAAACAAGCGACGAAAATGTATATATTATTGCATGTGAAAATCAAATCTCTGCCACAGATTTATTAAAAGGCTATATTTTTGATGCGCTGGATGAAGAGACAAAAGCTCATATGGTAAATAAGGTCTTTTTCTTCAATTCAGCTGTAGATCGTATCGTACCTATTCAACACAACCAAGGTTCGCTTGATGTTTTAGTAGAATCCTATTATGAATGGGTAGTAGAGGCACCTGAAGATATTCCTTTTGTAGAAGGAATGACGATTGTGCCTGACCTTGCTCCTTTTATTGAAAGAAAGTTATTTACAGTGAATACGGGACACGCGGTGATCGCATATTTTGGTTATTTAAAAGGAAAAGAAACGATTGATCAAACGTTAAGAGATTCAGATATTTACGAACAAGTACAGCAAACGCTACGAGAAACAGGAGACTATCTAATTAAGAGATATGCTTTAAATAGAGAGGAACACGAAGCCTACATCGTAAAAATTATTGAGCGCTTTAAGAATCCTCATTTAAATGATTCAGTTAAACGGGTAGGAAGAGCGCCAATTCGCAAGCTTGGACCTCAGGATCGTTTGATTCGTCCAGCGCTAGAAGCAAAAAAAGCGGGCCTTTCGTATACCCACTTAGCGAAGGCCATCGCTGCTGCGCTTCTATTTGACCCGCAAGAAGATAAAGAGGCTATGAAGCTTCAAGCGAATATTCATGAGTATGGTATTGAGTATGTATTAAAAGAGGTTAGTGGTTTAGAGGCAAGTAATGATTTAACAAAAGAAATCATTGCTCAATATAATGCTTTAAAATCGTAAATGAATTTAGTGCGTGTAAACAGTCCATTTTAAATGGACTGTTTTTCTTTTTGTAGAAAGGGAATGTTTGTGTATAGGAGGATGATAAAATGGTAGCTATTACTCACGTTGGATTAGCTGTACCTGATGTAGAAGAAGCCGTACAGTGGTATAGGAAAGTTTTAGGTTTTAAGCTGATTGCCGGTCCTTATACGTTTAATGCAGAGAAAGAACAAGCTGAAAATATGACTCAAGATTTACTGGGGTCTCATATTAAAAAAATGAAAAATGCTCACATGACAGCTGATAACCAGGTAGGCATTGAACTGTTTGAATTTAATAAGCCGCAAATGCCTCTTGTATTAAAAGAAAGCGATGAGCAGTATCAAAGTTATTTTCACATGTGTTTAATAGCCGATGACGTGGAAAAATTAGCGGATAAAATTGAACAATCAGGCGGTAAAAAGCGCAGCCAAGTATGGAATGCAAGACCTGGAAAACCTTATTATTTAATTTATTGCGAAGATCCGTTTGGGAATATTATTGAGCTATATTCACATAGTACGGAGCTCATGTATGGGAATAGAGAAGAATAAAAGCTTATCCACATTTTTTGGATAAGCTTTTATTTTTTCACAGCTGCCCGTAGCCATATACCTTTGCCAACTCTTCGAAGGTTTTTGATGAATACGTAATAGTTACGGATGTTCCTACTGCTACTTTATCGAATAGTTCTTCCACATCCGCATTGTGCATCCGTACGCAGCCGTGGCTCACATATTTGCCAATGCTAGCTTCTGAGTTGTTCCCATGAATACCGTATGTGTCGCCGGTTGTTCCGTTTGCATTAAGCCCTAGCCAGCGAGAGCCAAGAGGGTTATTAGGCGCGCCTCCTGCAATATGCCCTGTATAGTAAGGACGATTTTTAATTTTGTTAACGATCTTAAAAAAACCTACTGGCGTATCGCTCCATGTTTTTCCCGTAGCTACTGAATACGTCTTTTCTAACTCTCCGTTATGAAAATACGCAAGCTGATTTGTTTTTTTATTAATAATAATTAAATCTTCACTTGCTGTGTTTTCACTTGCGTCCGCCGTGCTTGCTGTATATGAAATACTGATAATAGCTGCGAGACACAAAGCAGCTGCTCGCAGTAGAATTTTTCTCACGTTCTAGCCATCTCCTCTATTGTTCTTTTATATATTTGATGAATTACATGCTATTAGTGTATAAAAGAAAAATGGACTGAACATGAACCTTATCTGAATGAAAACTGAAAGTCCGTTTTTATTTATGCGCGAATATAAAGTAAAAATCTGGGCAGAAATACAACTAAAGGTCTGGTACATATCTCATGAAAAAGAGAAAAATGAAAATGCACCTTGTCTGTTTAATTTAGGATGTATTATCATGAAAGTTTGAAATGAAGGGCAGGAGGTGGAACAAACAGATGCTTAAAGAATTTAAAGAGTTTGCTTTGCGAGGGAACGTATTAGATTTAGCAGTCGGTGTTATTATTGGAGCGGCATTTGGGAAAATTGTCACGTCTCTTGTAAATGATATTATTATGCCGCTGATTGGTTTGTTGTTAGCAGGGATAGACTTTAAAGATTTATCCTTTACAGTTGGGAAAGCTACGGTATTATATGGGTCTTTTATTCAAACAATTGTTGATTTTTTAATTGTCGCATTCTCGATTTTCTTATTTATTCGTTTCTTTAATCGTTTTAAGAGAAAAGAAGAAGAGAAAGTAGAGGAAGAAGTGGCTGTTCTGTCAAAAGAAGAAGAAATTTTAACAGAAATTCGTGATTTGCTAAAAGCAGAAGCAGTGAAAGAGCGTTCATAGCAGCAATTTTTACATACGTATAAAACGGCTAAGAGGCCCGTCTTTTCATAAGAAAAGCGGGCTTTTTTCGTGTGAAATTTCTCGGGAAATGTTAGTGGTATGATCATGGGAAAATTAGGCGTGAAAGCGAGAGAGATAGGAATGTTAAAATCATATTAAAAGTGTTAAGATATTGTAAATAGGAGGCTTAAGGTTATGTTTAAACATTTGTATCGTTCTTTGCCAATGCTGGTGGCGTATGGGCTGCTTAGCGTTTTTTTATACAGTGTTGTGATGCTTAATATATCAAATGACACAAAGATATTGTTTGACTGGGCCCAAATCCATACAGCTGGGTTCGTCGTATTAATAGGGGGATGCTCACTTGTCTTATGGGCGCTCACTTTCTATTTGCTACTTCGATTTAATCAGATAGAGAGAATACAAGGTTCACAGTGGTACGCCATTTTTACGGCAATTGTGTTTTCAATTGCGGTAGCAGCCGTTTCTGCTATGGTTTTTGTTATATATCATATTGATATACATAATCCAGGCAAAACAATAGAGTGGATGCAAGCATACCCCGAACGCTATCTTTTTACGGTATTTTTACTTTCGCTGTTAACACTAGCGATCATTATGCTAGTGGGGGAAGTTTATTTAGGGTCTGGAATTACCTTCGTTCTGTATTTTATTTTGGCTCTCGTAAACTATTACAAAAAAATCTTTCGAAATGAACCGTTGTTTCCGAACGATTTTATTCAAGCGAGTCAGTTAAAAGAAGTTATTCCGATGATTAAAGATTCGATTTCAATTCCTATTGTAATAGGAGTTATTGGATCAATCGTTGTACTGATCGCTCTTTGGTTTTTCTTGCCGAAAATCAAAATTCGATGGTTTCTTCGAATTATTATGATTTTGCCACTTATCTTTTTAATGAAATCATTTTTATTCTTTGAACACTCGTTTGCTCAAAAATATTATGATCAATATGCTGCGCTGATGCCTTGGAATCAGCAAAATAATTATTACTATAATGGACCTGTTATTGGGATGATTTCAAATGTTAAAACAGATGTGCTACAAGAGCCGGATGACTACTCACAGGAAGTAATGGCCAAAGTGGCAAAGCGCATTCAGTCACAGGAAGAGAAAACACAAGAAAGCAAGGCTGAAGTCAAACCAAACGTCGTGTTTGTGATGAACGAAACGTTTTGGGATCCAACAAAGCTTAACGTGACGTTCTCTGAAGATCCAATGAAAAATACAAGAGAACTTCAAAAGAAATATCCTTCTGGATGGTCTTTAAGCCCTTCGTTTGGCGGAGAGACAGCTAATGTGGAGTTTGAAGCGCTAACGAGCTACTCTTTGTCTTTCTTTAACCCTGGAGGCCTTCCTTATCAGCATGTATTGAGTAAAAAAGAGTATCCGTCTTTTGTTTCTTATTTAGAAAAACAAGGCTATGTTACAACAGCTATGCATCCAAATAGCGGCATGCTCTATATGAGACAAAATGTGTATCCAAATTTGGGGTTTGATCAAGTGAAGTTTATCGATGAAATGAAGCATACCCAAAAAGATAACAAAGAATTTGTTTCCGATGAAGCGGTAGTTGATGAAGTGCTCGATACGCTTCGTCAGTCGAAAAAGCCTGCATTTGTGCATGCTGTAACGATTGCAAATCATCTTCCTTACTCACCCGATAAGTATAATGGTCAGGAAACAATTAAAGTAACCGGTAAAGGGTTGTCACCGGAAATGCAAAAGGAAATTGAAATTTATGCTGAAGGAATTAAACGTTCAGATGCTGCTTTAAAACGATTGAACGATGAAATTCAAAAGCTGGACGAGCCGACAATTGTAGTATTTTGGGGAGATCATTTGCCAGCACTTGGACAAAATCTTCAAGCTTACAAAGAAACGGGCTTTGGAAACGAGAAAACGCAGCAAACATCTCAAAAATTTTATGAGACGCCACTCTTATTTTTATCTAATTACGATACGAAAATAGATAAAAATCTCGGTACGATGAGTCCTATTTATATTGCTCCGACGCTTGTTCAATCTCTTGGTTACAAAAGTAATCTGTTCTACGATCAGTTGAATCAAATGAAAACAGAAGTGCCGGCTTTTCGTTCAAATATGTATATAGATTCAAAAGGAAAGCTAGTGGATGATCCGGCAGCGCTCTCTAAAAAGGCTGCAAAAGACCTTCAAGATTACCATGAAGTTGAGTTTGATACATTATCCGGGAAACAGTATGAAACGCATAAGTTGTATAAATAAAAATAAAAACTCCTTTTAAATAAAAGGAGTTTTTATTTTTTAAGTGTTTAAGGTTGTACTAAAAAATAATTCATGTATAATATTTTAAGGTTAAAAGTAAACTTTAAGTTAAGTAAAACAAAACCTGAGTTTGGAACAGCATGAACAATCATTCATGCTGTTTGCTAATTTTAAATACAGTTGAGGATCGAGAGTATGGAAATAGGAAAGAAAATTAAAAATTTACGATTAAAAAAAGGTTTAACACAAGAAGAGTTAGGAGAACGTACTGATTTAAGCAAAGGCTATATTTCGCAGCTAGAGCGCGATTTAAGTTCGCCGTCTTTAGAAACGTTTTTTAGTATTTTGGAAGTGCTAGGGTGCGAGCCGAAAGAATTCTTCGAAATTGATACGCATGTTCAAAAGGTTGTATACAGAGAGGAAGACTACACGAGTTATTGCGAAGATGAAAAAGGTTACCATATTCAGTGGCTTGTACATGAATCAAATGAAAAAGAAATGGAGCCAATTCGTCTTATTCTTCATGAAAAAGGTGCATTTAAGAGATTTGAGCCTTCCCTTTCAGAAACGTTTGGCTACATTTTGCGCGGGTGTGTGAAGGTGAAGCTTGGAGGCAGAATATATGAAGCCAAACAAGGAGAAACCATTTATTTTCAAGCTTCTGAAGAACATCAGATTTTAAATGCTCATGACGGAATAACAGAGTTAATTATCGTGGCGACAGAGTCTTATTTATAGAACAAAAGAGGTGAAGTGAAATGACATCTACGAATACAATTATTCAATTTGAAAATGTGACCAAGCAATATGATAATGATTCAGTTGTATTGGATCATGTAAGCTTTGAAATTGAAAAAGGGAAGTTTTATACCCTCTTAGGTCCATCGGGATGTGGAAAGACAACGATTTTACGATTAATTGCAGGCTTTACGGAAGCCTCAAGCGGAACGATTTATTTTAATGGGAAAAGAATTAATGATGTCCCGGCTAACAAACGTCAGGTTAATACGGTTTTTCAAGACTACGCACTTTTCCCCCATTTGAATGTATTTGAAAATGTAGCATTTGGTCTTCGAATCAAGAAGATAAAAAATGCTGATATTGCAATAAAAGTTAAAGAAGCCCTTCGTTTTGTTAACTTAGAAGGATATGAAAACAGAGAAATAAAGGAAATGTCGGGCGGCCAAAGACAGCGCGTAGCCATTGCACGAGCAATTGTAAATCAGCCCGAAGTCATTTTGCTGGACGAGCCGCTTTCAGCTCTTGATCTAAAATTGCGTACGGAAATGCAATACGAGTTAAGAGAATTACAGCGTCGTCTAGGTATTACGTTCATTTTTGTTACGCACGATCAAGAAGAAGCGCTTGCGATGTCCGATGAAATCTTTGTTTTGAATAAAGGAAGAATCCAGCAGAGCGGGGAACCTACAGATATTTATGATGAGCCAATTAATCGTTTTGTTGCCGATTTTATTGGTGAATCAAATATTGTACCAGGTAAAATGATTGCTGACTTTTTAGTGGAGTTTGGCGGCCAGCAATTTGAATGTGTCGATCAAGGATTAAACCGCAATGAGCAAGTTGAAATTGTGATTCGTCCTGAAGATTTAGCCATTACAAGCTCAGATCAAGGAAAGCTGCAGGTTCGTGTAGATTCACAGCTGTTTAGAGGAGTCCATTATGAAATTTTAGGCTATGACCATGCAGGGAATGAGTGGCTCGTTCACTCTACGAAAAAGGCAACGGTTGGCGAAGAAATTGGTTTATATTTTGAACCTGAAGCTATTCATGTTATGCGATTTAATGAAACGGAAGAAGAATTTGATAAGCGACTCGAAGGTTATGAAGAGGATTACCATGCAAACTAAATCAAGAAATATTTATTTAGTCCCGTACGTGTTATGGATTTTGCTTTTTGTAGTTGCTCCCATTGTATTAGTTGTCTATTATTCTTTTTTCAGCATTGATAATGAGCTGACGCTTGAAAACTATAAGAAATTTTTTACCCCTGTTTATTTACAGATGACGCTGAGCTCATTTTGGTATGCCTTTTTAATTACGTTATTTTCCTTGGTTTTTTCTTATCCCACAGCTTATTTACTAACGAAGCTTAAGCATAAGCAGCTTTGGCTTCTACTGATTATTTTACCGACGTGGATTAACCTATTATTAAAAGCCTATGCTTTTTTAGGTATATTCGGCACGTACGGTACGGTTAATAAGTTTACTGAATTTCTGGGACTTGGTACTCATCAAATTTTATTTACTGACTTTAGTTTTGTATTTGTATCGGTATATATTTTTATCCCCTTTATGATTTTGCCGATCTTTAACTCTTTAGAAGAACTTAATCCCTCGCTTATCTACGCTTCGCGAGACTTGGGGGCATCTTCATGGGTGACATTTAAGCGAGTGGTATTTCCGCTAACGCTAGAAGGGGTTAAATCAGGTTGTCAGGCTGTTTTTATTCCCGCACTATCACTCTTTATGATTACGCGTTTAATTGCTGGAAACCGCGTCATTACACTTGGAACAGCGATTGAACAACATTTTTTAGTGACGCAGGATTGGGGCATGGGCGCCACAATAGCCGTCTTTTTAATTATTGCGATGGCCGTTATGATGCTCATAACAGGCACTGGAAAGAGAGGTGTGTAAAATGAAGAGAAAGTGGAAGTTCAGCCACCTTTATTTATTTTTTGTATTTTTCATTTTATACGCGCCCATTTTTTATTTAATGTATTACTCTTTTAACAGCGGGGGAAACATGCGTGAATTTGAAGGGTTTACGTTAGATTGGTACAAAGAAGTGTTTCAAGACACACGTTTGCTTATCATTGTCTTGAATACCTTAATTATTGCTCTATTGTCTTCGGTTATTTCAACGATTATTGGCGTGGTAGGGGCACTTGCTATCGTATACGTGAAGCGCAGACGTGTTCAAAATACGCTGTTAACATTTAATAATGTGTTAATTGTGAGTCCAGATGTTATTATTGGCGCATCGTTTTTAATCCTATTTACCATTATTGGTGTAAAGCTCGGATTTATATCGGTATTATTAGCGCATATTGCATTCAGTGTACCGATTGTGGTCATCATGGTTCTGCCTAAGCTGCAGGAAATGAGTCCGACACTGCTTGATGCAGCCCGTGATTTGGGCGCAAGCCGCTTTGAAGTACTTTCGAAAGTGGTATTGCCATTTATTCGTCCGGGTATCTTTGCAGGCTTTTTTATGGCTTTAACTTACTCTTTGGATGACTTTGCGGTTACGTTCTTTGTGACCGGGAATGGTTTTTCCACGCTTTCAGTAGAAATTTACTCGTTAGCAAGAAGAGGGGTCTCGCTGAAAATCAATGCTCTTTCTACTCTTATTTTCATGTTTACCGTGCTGATTGTAATCGGTTATTACTTTATCAGTCAGCGATATAGCAATAAAGTGAAAGGGGTGGCGACTGGAAAATGAAGCAATTAGCAAAGCCGTTTATCTTCATCGTCATCCTTTCTTTCGTTCTTATGTACGTGGTTCACCATTTGAACAATGCCGAAGGATACTCTGGAGGAGATACGCTGACCGTCTATAATTGGGGAGATTATATTGATCCTGATTTAGTGAATCAGTTTGAAAAAGAAACCGGAATTAAAGTCATTTATCAGACCTTTGATTCGAATGAAGCAATGATGACCAAAATTGAACAAGGCGGTACGACATTTGATATTGCTGTGCCTTCTGAGTACGCGATTAGCAAGATGCGTGAAGAAAATTTACTATTGCCAATTGATCATTCGAAGCTGCCTAATTTAAAATACATTAATCCGCGTTTTTTAGACTTATCTTTTGATCCTGGCAATAAGTACTCTATTCCTTATTTTTGGGGAACTGTGGGTATTGTTTATAATTCCGATATGATTCATGGTAAGAAGATAAAAAGTTGGAATGATTTATGGGATCCTAAGCTGAAAAATCAAATTTTACTTGCAGATGGCGCTAGAGAAGTGATGGGAATGGGGCTAAATAGCTTAAATTATTCATTAAATGATACGAATAAAGCCCATCTTCAAGAAGCAAAAAGAAAGCTTGATACATTAACACCAAATGTCAAAGCCATTGTAGGAGACGAGATTAAGATGCTCCTAGCAAATGAAGAAGCGGCAATTGGCGTTGTTTGGTCAGGCGATGCTTCTGAAATTATGAGTGAAAACGATAAGCTGAATTACGTTGTTCCAGAAGAAGGTTCGAATTTATGGTTTGATAACATGGTTATTCCAAAAACGGCTAAAAACGTAGAAGGCGCACATAAATTCATGAATTTTATGCTAGATCCTAAACACGCTGCTCAGAATGCGGAATATGTAGGGTATTCTACGCCTAATAAAAAAGCGTTAGATTATTTGCCGAAAGAAGTAGCTGAAGATGAACGTTTTTACCCAGAGGAAGAACTAACAAAAAAGCTTGAAGTATATAATAACTTAGGCAAACGAATGCTTGCTTATTACAATGAGTTATTTTTAGAATTTAAAATGCACCGTAAATAAAAGGAACTTAATTAGGTCTTTATACGTAAGTTCTTTATTGTTTTTGTAAATTCAGTTGCATGATAACAAGAGGAAAGATAAAATACAAACGAGTAAAGCTAATAACATTTATTTTATGTTATTAGCTTTTTTATTTGTAAAACGGGAAAGATAAGAGAAAATTGAATGTTCTATTATTCATCTAGAATTTATATTTCACATTATATAGGAGAGAAAAAGTGAAGCAAAAACAAAAGCAGCATATTCAATCCATTTATTTTTTACGATTATTCGCTATGATGATGGTTGTGCTCGTACATGTAACAGCAGCGTATGCAACGGTACTGCCATTTGCAAGCGAAGCTTATCAGAAATATCATTTTCTTAACCGAATTGTTCGAATTGAAGCAGGAATCTTTATTGTGATCACAGGTTTGGTTTTCTTTTATAGTTATATTAATAAGCCTTTAACAAAGACTTTATGGAAAACGTATTATGCTCGAAGAGTGACATATATTTTGGTTCCCTATATTATTTGGGCACTTATTTATGAATTTTATTCGTACTATGTAGGAGCAACAGAATTAAATGCATCTGATATTGTGAAACGTATTTTACGCGGAGAGTCCTACTATCAGCTTCATTTTATCTTTTTAATTGTACAAGTCTATCTCGTGCTGCCGGTTTTTGTATGGCTAGCACAAAAAATAACCATTTTTAAAAAATACATGTGGCTGTTTGGCATTATCATTCAGCTTGGTTATTTAATGCTTAACAATACGTATCATATCACTTCATTTAATTTATTTTTAAATACAATGGCTACGTTTTTACTCGGCGGTTGGATTGGCATTTATTATCGCGAGCAAGTGGATAAAAAGTACAGTCGATCGAATGTTGTATTATTTCTGGTGACGCTCGGATCGGGAATAGCTATTTCACTGTTAAATTATCACTTGTACACAATGAAGACAATCCGAATTTCTGGCTTTACGTATGAGGCTGTTAATACGCTTTATTTGGTCGCTGGAAGTTATTTCTTCTTCCGAATTGCAGAGATATTAGCTGAAAAGCTTTCTGTGAAGTCCGTGACGACCGTTAAAAATATTGCCATGTACTCGTTTGGATTTTACTTGATTCACCCAATGGTTTTAAACTTTGTGGCAAAAGCAGTACCAATACAAGGAAATTACATGTTTCACTTTGAAATCGTGGCACGCTATGTTTTAACATTAGCGGGCTGTTACCTCATCATTTGGGGATGTCATCGTCTTTTACCGTTTGCTAGCTTTCTGTTTGGTAAACTGCCAAAAGAAGCAGTGTTCATTTACCGACGTCCGGATCATAAATAGCGTTTAGTTAAAAGTTATGTCTGCTTGCAGGCATAACTTTTTTTATAAAGTATAAGAGATGATAACACGCTAGTTTTAAAATATTTTTAAAAGTGACATGCTAAGATAATGCTTACTTAGGTAATGACAAAAGGGGGAATTTGATATGCGTGTACTTGTGGTAGAAGACGATGCTTCATTATTACACGGTATCGTAGAAGGCTTAAAAGAAGAAGGATATGAAGTTGATTGTGCGTCTGAAGGAGATGAAGGTTTGTTTTTAGCAGAGCAGAATATTTATGATGCCTTGATTTTAGATATTATGCTACCGGGTATGACAGGGCTTGACATACTAAAAAAGCTAAGAAAACAAAAGGTGCTGACGAAAGTTATTTTTCTCACTGCAAAAGATAGTGTAGAAGATCGAGTGAAAGGACTCGATTATGGAGCTGATGATTATTTGGTTAAGCCTTTTGCCATGGCTGAACTTTTTGCGAGGTTAAGGGTGATGCTCAGAGACTTGCAGGCAGAAGAAGGCATGATTTCATATGGTCCCATTTCTATACGAGAAGCCAATCATGAAGTTATGATAAATGGGAGTGCCCTAACGTTAACGATTAAAGAATTTCAGCTTTTGGAATACTTTATTCGAAATAAAGAACAAATCCTGATTCGAGATCAAATTTTTAATCGGGTATGGGGATTTACATCTGATGTAGGAGTGGGTGTAGTAGACGTCTATGTTCACCATTTAAGAAAGAAGCTTCAGCCTTTTAATTGTGACGGTTATGTACGTACAGTCAGAGGCGTAGGCTTTATGTTAAAAGGGGAAGAGCATGTTTAAAAAGACAAGAATCAGGCTTGTGTTATTTAACACAATGGTGCTGATGGTTATTTTGAGCATTTTTAGTTTAGTTTTATATTTTTATATGCAGCATGTTATTTTTTTAAATCCAGACAATCGGTTAAGTGAGATGAGGGAGCAAGTAAAAAAAAGAAACCTACATGAAATTCAAGAAAATAATGAAAGAGAAACAGAAAGGCGCGTTGCGTTTTTACTTTGGAGCAGTGATAAAAAGTTAATTAAAATCACACCTAAAAAAGGGTTATATACAAACGATATTGACGACTTTAAGCCCGCGCTCTCAGAAGGGAAAATCCAAACGTCGCAAGAGGTAAACGGTCATGCTTATCGAGTGATGAATGTGAAAAACGAAGGGTATATAAAAGACCAAGACGTTTCAACGATTCAACTTGTCTTAAACGTAGATCCAGAAATTCAAACCTTAGAGCATCTTGCTTTTCTTCTTATCATTTCAGCGTTTATTGGACTGCTTCTTTCGCTTGTAGCCGGCTTGTTTTTAGCTAATCGAGCGCTTGTACCTATACAAAAGTCGTGGAACAAACAGGTCGAATTTATTGCAGATGCTTCCCATGAGTTAAGAACGCCTCTTTCCGTGATGCAAACGCATCTCGAGCTATTGTTTAGACGACCAAATCATACGATTGAGCAAGAAAGCGAAAATATTTATCAAAGCTTAAACGAAGTGAAGCGGATGACGAAGCTGGTGGGTAACTTACTAACACTGGCTAGATCTGATTCAAGTGCACAGCTGCTAAACAAAACGGTCTTTAATATGGGCGAGCTGGTTGATAAAGTAGCTAATCAATTTGAGCCCATATTTGAACTAAAGGAGCTTCATTTCACAAGGGAGATTGAATCGTTAATGTGCGGAGGAGATCAAGAAAGACTTCATCAGCTATGTATGATTTTATTAGATAACGCTTTTAAATACACGCCCTCTGGAGAAAGCATTCACATCAGTCTAAAGAAACATCATCACTCTATGACGTTAATCGTTAGAGACACAGGCGTTGGAATTGAAGCGAAAGACCTTCCATATGTGTTTGATCGCTTTTATCGAAGTGATAAGAGCCGAGCACGTGCTGAAGGAGGGTCAGGTTTAGGTCTCGCGATTGCCAAATGGATTGTACAAGCTCATGACGGAGAAATTAAGGTTTTTAGCCAAAAAAACGTGGGTACGGAATTTCATGTGAAAATTCCGCTATGAAAAAAGCTGCCTATCATCAGGCAGCTTTTTTCATCACTTTTTTGTTGGCAGTCTTCCACGCTTTCCATGCATTAGCAAGTAACAGGCCGATTAATAAATAGGCAAGGCCGCCAAAAACTAAGTAATCTACAGCGCTAATCGCCCCCGCAAGCAGTCCAAATTTTATTTGGTCTTTATACTTTGCAGGAGAAGTTGGCGGATCCGTCACCATGAAGAAGGCTAAAAATAAAGCGGAATTGACAAAAGGAGCTCGTAAAGCATCCGCTACATCTCCTATTCCTATTAATGACATAATCGTAAAAATAGCAAAATACACGCCTGAAAATGCAAATACTTGAGGGAATTTATTTACTTTGCTTGTCACAAGGTACCCCGTCACAAACACAAACACAATGAGCCATACAGGTAGTAAAGATAAGCTTCCCCACCAGCTTTGGCCGCTTGAAAAGACAATAAGTGAAAAGAGAAGACCAAAAGCGGCAGGGTTAAAAATCGGCTTCTTTTTAACTTTTACTAAGTGCTTCGATAAAATCGCAACAGCTACAGTGCAAAATGTGACCCAAGCAGGTGTAGAGGTGCTGAGCACTAAGGCAATAATTAATCCAGTAATAATTCCGCCGTCAGGAAGCTGAATTTTCTTTTTATAAGCAAAAGAAAATCCTAAATCTAAGGCGGCCGCCGAAGATACGGCAAGCAGTAGGTGTCCTAACCCTTGAAAGGCAGAAGAGTTGAATTCACCTAATAAAGTTAAAAGCAGCAGCATAGCGATTACATATCTTTTAGGTGTTTTAACTAGCTGCGCCCATCGACTTACTTCCTTTGGTTTGTTTTCATCTACAATAATATAACCTTTTGGTGTACTAATATATTTAACACCGCTTCTTCGTTCAGAACGTGTGGTCATAATTCATTAATTCCTCCATATCTGATGTGAAAAAAGGAGTGAAACTAGAATCGAAGAGCACGCCGCGTATGTCGGCATCATTCAATAAATTTACTCCTTTTTCTGCTCCTAAAATAAAAGCTGACGTAGATAACGCATCGGCCAGCATGGCAGAAGGAGCAATAGCTGTACAACTCAGTAGACTGCTTCGAGTGGATGGAGATAAGGGATTAACCAAATGATGCGTTGATGGATGCGTCTTATTTTTTCTAGCATAATTTCCTGATGTGCAGACAGCCGTATCTGTTACACGCAAAGTGAGTAATGACTGCGTTTGAATCGCAGGGTGCTGAATCCCGACTTTCCACAATTCTCCGTGTTGATTGAGGCCTTTAACTAGGATGTCTCCTCCCGCATTAATCATAAAATGCTGATAAGGAATGGAGCGGGCAGCTAAATCAATTGCCAATCCTTTGGCGACCGCTCCAAGATCTATAATCATCGGTTTTTGTAAGAGAACCGTTTTTTTATGTGTATCCAATACGATGTCTTTATAACTTCCAGAATTGACTGCTTCGTTCACTTGTACGGGCTTTCCATATAAGTAGTGTTCGTTAAAACCGCGGTTTTCTAATTGTTTTCCTACCGTTGGGTCAAAGATGCCATTCGTTTCATTTGCTACTAAGACAGCGAAATGAAGGGCTTCAAATAATAGAGGACTAACAGAAACCGGTTCTTTGACATGTCTCATTAGTTTCATAACTTCGCTTTTGGTATCAAATCGACTGCATATCGTTTCAACGGTTTTAAAAATAGTAAATGCCTTTGAGATGTGGTGAAGGACATTTGCTTCCTCTGATTGCGGAGCAATTACTTGAATGGACACGGTTGTTCCCATACATAAGACAGAGCGGCTATACGTTTTTATGGACATCATTCGTTTCTCCTTTATGCATTCATTGCTTGCTGAAGTGCGTCGTCCACGGCATTTTGAAAATCTTCTGTACTAAGCGTTGCTCCGCTCACGACGTCGACATCTGAGCTTTGTCTTTGTACCACTTGAGACGGAAGATTCTCAATGTAACTCTCAGAATAGTGAGTATCCGCTTCTGTAATTTCAACTATATCAATTCGATCGTTTTTAATGGTCACCGATACGTAAACAGTTCCGATACGGTTGCTTCCTTGTCCAGCATACGTTCCATCTTTGTATTTTGTTTTAGGAGCAGAACTTTCGGTACTCGCTGATGAAGGGTTCTTATTAGAAGAAGCTATATCTTCTCCCCAGTTGTCATTAACAATCGTTTGATTGTCTGTCTGATCGGTCGTGTTTTTCTGATGACGAGCCGGCGTGACTTGAACAGCTTGCGCGTCAGATAGAGTGTTTATATAACCGGTTGCATAAATACTTCCAATGGCTACGCTGCAGGCAGCAATCATCGTTTTTCCCATTTTACTCATGATTGTTGAACCTCCTGATTTATACCAGAACTATAAGTTCGATTATTGATGGTGATCTTTAGCATAGATAAACTTTACAAATAAACTTTTAAAAAAGATTTAAAATCAAAAAAGTTTTTTTAAAAATAAATGATCTAAGTGAAAAGGTCATTTTAAATAATGAAAGGAGAAGCTGGAATTTCTTTCACAAGCCTAGCTATTTTGACATACGTAATAATAGTTAATATTTCTGTTTACTATCTAAACGTGCATGATAAAATAGAAAAGATGAATATGTGTTAGGAGGAACATCAGTGAAAATTAAGCTTGGCCTTTTATACGGAGGAAAATCCGCTGAACATAAAGTATCTTTACAAACAGCTCTAGCAGTTTCAAAAGCAATTAATCACGATAAATATGAAGTGCATCCAATTTACATTACAGAAACAGGAAAGTGGATTCGCGGCACACAGCTGACTGGTCCGCTTGAAACAGTTGCTCAATTAGAAATTCAAGATAACGGAACTGCTATTTCACCAGTTTCATTGAATACGGAAATGTTTGCATTAACAGATTCAAAAACAGATGATCAGCTAGATGTTATTTTCCCACTTCTTCATGGTCCAAATGGAGAAGATGGTACGGTACAAGGATTATTAGAATTATTGAATATTCCTTATGTTGGAAATGGTGTATTAGCTTCAGCGGCTGGTATGGATAAAGTTGTAATGAAGCAGCTGTTTGCACAGGCAGGTCTGCCTCAAGTAGAGTACGTATCATTTATCCGCCGCGAGTGGGAAGCAGATCGAACGGCTGCTTATGAAAAAGTAGAAACACTTGGATACCCTTGCTTTGTTAAACCAGCAAACTTGGGTTCAAGCGTTGGGATTAGCAAATGTGATAACCGCGAAGAGTTAGAAGCGGCATTTGTTGAAGCCTTCTTATTCGATCGAAAAATCATTGTAGAAGCAGCAGCAGTTGGTCGTGAAGTTGAAATTGGTGTGTTAGGGAATGATGAAGCAGCTTGTTCAGTAGTTGGAGAAATCTTACCTAAAAAAGCGTTTTACGATTACAAAGCCAAATATGAAGACGGCGATACAGGTCTTATTATTCCAGCTGAAATTACAGAAGAACAGCATCAAGAAATGTCAGCACTAGCAATCAAAGCATTTAAAGCAATTGATGGATCTGGTCTTGTGCGTGCAGATTTCTTCTTAACATCAGAAGGTAAATTCATTATTAATGAAGTGAATACGATGCCTGGTTTTACACCTTTCAGTATGTTCCCGTTATTGTGGAAACACGCAGGGGTTGAATATCCAGATTTAATTGAAAAACTTGTATCACTAGCAATTGAACGTCATACTGAAAAGCAGCAAATTAAACACACAATGTAACTCACACAACACTATTCATTATGAATAGTGTTTCTGTGTTTCGTTTCAATTAATGTTATCCATAATTTACTTTATATCGAGAGGAGCAAACCAACAATGATTAAACGTACGCTTAAACAGCTAGCTGCAATGATTCCAGGAAGTGTATTTCATAGCGGGAACGAAGCAGCTGTAATTGAGGGAGTCTCAATTGATACGAGAACCATTCAGCAAGGCAATTTATATATCCCAATTAAAGGGGAACGTTTTAACGGGCATGCATTTGTCGATAAAGCAATTGAAAACGGAGCGGTCGCTACTCTGTGGAACAAGGATGAAGAAAACCCACCGACAGACATTAGCGTTATTTTAGTCGATGATACGCTAGAAGCTCTTCAGCAATTAGCGAAATCCTATCGTCACGAGTTAGATATTAAAGTAGTGGGCATTACAGGAAGTAACGGAAAAACAACGGCAAAAGACATGGTGAAAGCTGTGCTTGATACAACTTACCGTGTTCTGAAAACAGATGGAAACTTTAATAATCATATCGGCATGCCGCTTACTATTTTGCGTTTAGATGAAACTCATGATATTGCAGTTTTAGAAATGGGCATGAGCAGCCGAGGTGAGATTGAGTTTCTTTCTAATTTAGCGGAGCCTGATGTGGCCATTATTACAAATATCGGAGAATCGCACCTTCAAGACTTAGGAAGCCGTGATGGAATCGCGGAGGCAAAATTAGAAATTACAAGCGGCTTAGCACCAACAGGTCAGCTTGTCTATAATGGTGATGAGCCGCTTTTAACGTCGCGCGTAGTTAATCCAGTATTTGAAACGGTGACATTTGGCAGCTCAGAACAAAACGATTTGTATCCAAGTGCTATTTCAGCTGAAGAGTTAGGAACAACATTCACTGTTTCACGTGAAACAACATATTCATTCTTTATCCCGGTATTAGGTAAACATAATGTTCACAATGCGCTTTCTGCGATTGCGGTAGGTCATTATTTTGGACTAGACAATAAAACAATCGCTAAGGGATTAAAAGAATTAAAGCTAACCAATATGCGTATGGAGCTCGTGAAACGAACAGATGGCCTGACCTTCATTAATGACGCATATAACGCAAGCCCAACGTCCGTTAAAGCTGCTATCACGTTGATGCATGATTTAGAAGGCTATAAGCAAAAAATTCTTGTTCTCGGGGATATGCTGGAGTTAGGCGATCAGGAAAAAGAGTTCCATAAAGAAGTGGGAGAGTTTATTCAAGCAGAAAAAATTGATTATGTTCTAACATACGGCCCCTTATCTGTTGAAATTGAGCAAGGAGCAAAAAATAATTTTGCAGAAGATAAGGCAATGCACTTTGAGGAGAAAGATGAGCTTGTTAAAAAATTAACAGCGATTACAACAAGAGAAGATGTGGTTTTAGTGAAAGCATCTCGAGGGATGAAGCTTGAGGAAGTTATCTCAAAAATGATGCATAAATTACCTTGATATTAAAAAGAGTATAAGTAAGCTCTATTGCAAACGGAAAGCCATAGTGTTATGATGTAGTCTGAGTGTCTTGAGGCGCTTATACTCTAAACGTTGAATTTATTGAAGTAGTCGTTTAGAGCATTTTCCGTTTCCTCGGAGAATGCTTTTTTTTGTAAAATATAGATAGTCTAAATATAAAAGGAGTTTGAAAAACTTGGCATTATTTCAAGATTTAGGATTAAGTCAACAGCTTAATAAAGCTGTGAGTAAAATGGGTTTTGAAGAAGCAACACCAATTCAATCAGAAACTATCCCATTAGCACTAGAAGGTCACGATTTGATCGGACAAGCACAAACAGGAACAGGGAAAACAGCGGCATTTGGTATTCCTCTTATCGAAAAAGTTGATGTAAACGTAGATGCAATTCAAGGATTAATTATTGCTCCTACTCGTGAACTTGCTGTACAGGTATCTGAAGAACTTTACAAAATTGGTCAAACAAAGCGTGTACGCGTACTATCAATTTATGGTGGTCAAGATATCAGTCGTCAAATTCGTGCATTGAAAAAGCACCCTCATATTATCGTAGGAACACCAGGACGTATGTTAGATCATATTAATCGTCGTACACTTCGTCTACAAGACGTTCATACAGTTATATTAGATGAAGCAGATGAAATGTTAAACATGGGATTCATCGAAGACATTGAAAAAATCTTATCAAACGTACCTGAGAACCACCAAACACTTTTATTCTCAGCAACAATGCCTACTCCAATTCGTCGCATTGCTGAAAAATTCATGAACGAACCAAAAGTGGTAAAAGTAAAAGCAAAAGAAGTAACGATGCCAAACATTACGCAGTACTATTTAGAGGTACAAGAAAAGCGTAAATTTGATATCCTTACTCGTCTTTTAGATATGCAATCACCTGAATTAGCTATCATCTTTGGTCGTACAAAACGCCGTGTTGATGAGTTATCAGAAGCATTAAATATGCGTGGTTATTCTGCTCAAGGTATCCATGGTGACTTGACGCAATCGAAACGTCTATCTGTACTACGTCAATTTAAAGAAGGTTCTATTGATGTATTAGTTGCGACTGACGTAGCTGCACGCGGACTTGATATCTCTGGTGTTACTCATGTATACAACTTTGATATCCCTCAAGATCCAGAGAGCTATGTACACCGTATCGGACGTACAGGACGTGCTGGTAAAATGGGTGCTGCTATGACATTTGTAACGCCAAGAGAAACTGGACAGTTACACAACATTGAGCGTACAACAAAACGTAAAATGGAGCGTATGACTCCTCCAACGCTTGATGAAGCAATGGAAGGTCAACAGCGTATTGCGGCTGACAAATTAACAGAATCTGTGACACAAGGCAACTTATCTTACTACAAACAGTTGGCAGAAGAGTTACTTGAAGAGCACGATTCAGTTTCATTAGTGGCAGCTGCAATTAAATTATTTACAAAAGAGCCAAACGAATCACCAATTCAATTAACTGCGGAACCACCGGTAATTGCAAAAGGTGATAAAAACAAACGTGGAAATGGCGGAGGTCGCTCACGTTCTAATTCTAAAAACTACTCACAGCAAAATCGTCGTGGAAACTCAAAGCGTTTTGGTGACAAGCGTCGCGGTGGAAGCAACGGCAGTGATAATAGAAATCGCAATAGCAGCAGTAATCGTAAAGATTCTCGCAGCAAAGCGTAAAACAAAAACGAGCCTTAACAGGCTCGTTTTTTTTATGTGTTAATTGCTATTTTA
This sequence comes from Priestia sp. LL-8, assembly GCF_036227845.1. Taxonomy (NCBI): domain Bacteria; kingdom Bacillati; phylum Bacillota; class Bacilli; order Caryophanales; family Bacillaceae; genus Priestia; species Priestia sp. LL-8. Next base: position 195,696 of record NZ_JAZAQH010000001.1, read on the forward strand.
TTGGTGCACACTATGAGTAAAATAAAATGGGGTGTTCACTGATGTCGACCATTGTTCGGTTAGGTTATGTGGCGATGAGCGTTCATTTGGAAAATAGTTCTCCTTCTCAAACAATGACTTTTGCACAATTTCAGCGTGTGAAAGATCATGAAGCGGCCATTCGCAAGCTCGAACGTATTGCAATATCCAACTTAGAAAACTGCTTACGGTTATTAAAACATAATGCATGGAGTGAAATTGAGTTTTTTCGATTCAGTTCTAAGCTAATTCCATTAGCTAACCATGACGCGCTAAAAGAGTGGAACTACATAGCTCCTTTAAAGGATGCTCTTCAGCGTATTTCTGTATTTTTGAAGGAACATCCAATGCGAGTAGATTTTCATCCGGATCATTTTGTTGTTTTAAACTCAACGGATAAAGAGGTTTTTAAGCATTCTATCCAAACTCTTCGCATGCATCAAAAGTTGCTGAAAGGAATGGATGTTCCGCTTCAAAATCGCTGTGTTTTACATGTTGGAGGAGCTTATAATGATAAAGAAAAAGCACTGGAGCAGTTTATTCATAATTGGGGGCTTGTACCTCAATCCATTCAGCAAATGATTATGTTAGAAAACGACGATACAACCTTTCATATAAAGGACGTCTTATATTTATGTGAAAAACTAAATGTCCCAATCATTTTTGATCTTCATCATCATCAGGCAAACAACGATGAAACTTCATGGCAAGAGCATTGGGACCGTATCATTAGAACATGGGAACATGAAACGCTTCCTCTTAAAATGCATATATCTAGTCCTAAAAGTGATAAAGAATTTAGAGCCCATGCAGATTATATCGATGTTAATGGGTTTTACAGCTTTTTAAAAGAAATAAATGGAACGATACCGCAAATTGATTGCATGATTGAAGCTAAGAAAAAAGATGAAGCGCTCTTTCAGTTAGTAAGAGATTTAAAGTCTTATGAAGATGTGGAATTTATTAACTCATCCACTTTTTATATTAAATCCTAAAGCAGGCCTCATATCTGTGGCTTGTTTTTCTGTTTGAACGCAAGAAAAGCGAGAAGAAATCCAGCAATACCTCCAGCGAAATGAGCTGTGTTGTTGGTTCCTGGTGTTAGCAGACCTGAAAGTAATCCAATAATTAAAAAGACGACAATGATTTGCTGGTTGCTTTTAGAAAGCATATGCTTTTGTTTTATGACAAGATAGAGGTAAAACCCAAGCAGCCCGAAAATAGCACCGGATGCACCCACATGGCTGTAAAAAGAAGATTGGATTAGAAATGTAACAATATTTCCAAGCAATCCACACGTAAGGTAGAATAGAAGAAACTTATAAGAAGAAAGAATACGCTCAGCACCTGGTCCTAACAAGAACAAGGAAAATGAGTTAAAAAGAAGGTGTGAAAAGCTTAGATGCAAAAAGATAGGTGTGAAAAGTCGCCAGTAGTCTCCTTGAGAAATTAAGCTATTCACACCAATAAGCTGATGTATAAAAGATTCTGCAAGGTGTGAGGGAAGAGCGGCAAGTAACCATAGCGCAATGTGGATGCAGATAAGCGTGAAGGTAACAGGGTAAAAACGTTTAAATTCAGCTGCATTTTCTGTGCGTACGAACATATTTGTCACTCCTTTTTATAAAGGCATTTTTATATACTATTCTGTAAGAGAGGATTAAATGAAAATGATTATAGGAACTGGAATTGATATTACAGAGTTAGAGCGGATTGAAAAAATGGTGCAACGGCAAAGCGCTTTTATTACTCGGATTTTAACAAAAAATGAAAAAGAACGCTATGAAAAGCTATCAAGCCGACGTAAGGTCGAATTTTTAGCAGGGAGATTTGCTGTGAAGGAAGCATATTCGAAAGCTCTTGGAACAGGAATAGGAAAAGATTTCAGCTTCCAAGATATCGAAGTTGTGAATGATGAAAGAGGAAAACCCCACATTGTTACAAAACAACCACTGGAAGCGTCTGTACACGTATCTATTTCGCACAGTGCGCACTATGCGATTGCTCAAGTAATTATTGAACGCTTGTCAAGCTAGTCTGCATATTCACTATTTCTTGTTCATATATTCATAGTGTGGATAGGGGAGACAAGATATGTTCTTGCTTCTCCGTTTAGCTGTGAATATACGAAATAAAGGAGTTGGGGAAATGCATAAAAAATGGATTGGCTTATTTGTTTGCGCCTTTTTTCTCTTAGCCTTATCAGCATGCGGTGAAAAAAGTCAGCAGGATGTAACAGATGCATTGGATGCCAAGGTACAAGAAATGGCGGGGTATAAATCAGATGCTAAGATGACATTGAATACAGGGAAAGATGCTCAAGTATACGATGTAGAGATTTGGCATAGTAAGCCTATGTATTATCGAGTGAATTTGAAAAATACAAAGAAAGATCAAAGCCAAATGATTTTGCGTAATGATGAAGGGGTTTTTGTTTTAACGCCGGCCTTAAATAAAAGCTTTCGTTTTCAAAGTGACTGGCCGCAAAATAGCAGTCAAGCTTATTTGTATGAATCCCTTGTCCAAGATATTGTGAAGGATGAAAAGGCAAGTTTTAAATCAACGGATAAGCATTATATTTTTGAAACAAAAACCAACTATCAAAATAGCACAATGCTTCCTAAACAAGAAATTACGCTGAACAAAAGTGACTTAGCGCCTGTGTCGGTTAAAATTATGGATACGGATAATAAAGTGTTAATAAAAGTTGATTTCTCTAAGGTGAAATTCGATTCTAAGTTTGATAAAGGGGCTTTTGATACAAAAAGAAACATGACAAGTGCAAAGATTGACATTCCGACATTAGCTCAGCAAAAATCATTTAGCGTTCTTTATCCTAAGGATGTTCCAAAAGGTACAAAGCTGTCCAAGGAAAAGAAAATTGAGACGGAAAATGGCGAGAGAGTCGTTTTAATGTACAAGGGAGAAAAGCCGTTTACGCTTGTACAAGAAAAAGCTCAAGTAGCTAAAACAGCAACATCTACAGTTACTGCCGGAGAGCCGTTTGATTTAGGTTTTACTGTGGGAGCTTTAACGAATAAAAGTCTATCTTGGACATATAATGGAGTAGACTTTATGCTGGCTTCTGATCAGCTAACACCAGATGAATTGAGTACAGTTGCTAGATCTGTGCAAAGTCAGATGGGAAAATAAGAGAAGCTTACAAGCCTGCATATATGTAGGCTTGTTCTTGCTTGATTTGAATAAAGATCGAGATGAAGTTTGGCTATAGATGTATTATACTAACAGAGGAAAGTACGTTTAGAATGGTTCTGAAAAAAGGAAGTGTCGTAGTAATGGATGCATTTTATAGAGAAACATGGGCAGAAATTGATGTAGAAGCCATTTTTCAAAATGTGAATCATGTAAGAGAACTGATACCGGGGCATAAAATGTTAATGGCCGTAGTAAAAGCGAATGCGTACGGGCATGGAGATAAAGAAGTAGCAGAGATTGCGCTTCAAGCTGGCGCTGATATGCTAGCTGTAGCTTTTCTGGATGAAGCTATTGCTCTTCGAAAAAAAGGAATAAAGGAATCCATTTTAGTATTAGGAGCCGTGCCTACCCTACACATTCAAACCGCATTGGAGTGGGATGTAACGGTCACTGCTTATAGCAAAGCTTGGATTGAAGAAGCAGCGTCCATTCTAGGTGAAAACAGTCAGCTGCATATGCACTTAAAAATAGATACAGGAATGGGTCGCTTAGGAATTAGAACAAAAGAAGAATTACACAAAACGATGAAGATCATCGCTTCTCATTCGGGATTTGTGCTGGATGGAGTGTTTACACACTTTGCAACAGCAGACGAGCTAAATTCGTCTTATTTTGAAGAACAATACACATTCTTTGAAGAAATGGTTGGAATTGTGAAAGAACATAATTTTACACCTCCGATGATTCACTGTGCAAATAGCGCAGCCTTGCTTCGTCGTCCGAACGATATCTTTAATGGCGTACGCTTAGGTATCTCTATGTATGGCTTGAGCCCTTCTGAGGAATTAAAAGAAGTTTTGCCAATTCCGTTAAAACAAGCTTTTTCGCTGCACAGCCGTATTGTGCATGTTAAAAAAGTCAAAAAAGGGAGTCATATCAGTTACGGAGCTACTTATGAAGCTAAAGAAGATGAATGGATTGCTACTATTCCAGTAGGATATGCAGACGGCTGGATTCGTAAATTAAGTAATTTTGAAGTGTTAGTAGATGGAGTTAAAGTGCCAATTGTTGGTAGAATATGCATGGATCAATTGATGATTAAATTGCCTAAAATGTATAAAATGGGCACGAAAGTCACATTTATTGGAAAACAAAAAGGTGCTGAAATTACAATTGATGAAGTAGCGAAGCATCTTGAAACAATTAATTATGAAATCCCTTGCATGGTTGCAGCAAGGGTTCCGAGGGTTTATACAAGAGATTCGCAGCATATTGATGTTAATAATTATATCTTGCGCTGAATATACATCTTCCTGAGTCAACATAAAAAGCCTGTGAACAAAAGACAATAAAATAATAACTTCCATGCATAAAAGAGGGTATCAATTGACGATAATAGTGTAGAAATTGACAGAATTAACTTTCCATTAAAGCTAATCAATGTTATGATAAGGAAAGATGAGACTATTGGTGTGTGTATTGATGTTGGAGGTGTATGTTTGTGTCTGAAGCGAGCGCAACTACAGAAATCCTAGTAAGATTACCGAAAAATTTAGTATCGGAGCTCGATCTTATGGTTAAACAAGAAAATGGCAACCGAAGTGATTTTATTCACCAAGCAACAAAATTGTACCTTCGTGAGCGAAAAAAACGCCATATTCGCGAATCAATGAGACGTGGATATATGGAGATGGCAAAGATAAACTTAAATATTGCTTCCGAGGCTTTTCTAGCAGAGTATGAAGCTGATCATACTGTGGATCGTTTAGTAAGCGGGGGGTAATGACTTGGTAGTCAAACGTGGCGACGTTTATTTTGCTGACCTATCTCCTGTTGTTGGCTCAGAACAAGGAGGCGTTCGCCCTGTACTTGTCATTCAAAATGATATAGGCAATCGTTTTAGCCCAACTGTTATTGTAGCTGCGATCACTGCTCAAATTCAAAAGGCAAAGTTACCTACGCATGTTGAAATTGATGCAAAGCGCTATGGATTTGAGCGAGATTCAGTTATTTTACTAGAACAAATTCGTACTATTGATAAACAGAGGCTAACAGACAAGATTACCCATTTAGATGATGAAATGATGGACAGAGTGGATGAAGCCTTGCAAATCAGTGTAGGACTTATCGACTTTTAGAATTATACTTCCATTTATGCTAAGTTGCTCCTTTATGAGCAACTTTTTTAATTTGACTAGGAATAATCAGTAAACGTATATTGTAATAAGAAACGTTTTAAAAATGATAATATATATATAGATATAAATGAGTGTATTGACTCACAAGGAGGACCTCATGAATCAAGATTTATTCAATTATATACAAAATCATAAATCAGAAATTTTTGATCGATGGCTAGTGTTAATGAATGATGTGGAAACAGAGCGGATTAAAAACATTGTATCTGAGCAAGTGTACGTAAATGTAAGCTCTGATTTTGTAAATTTACTTTTGGCAAAAGCATTCCGTGATCAGGAAAATTTTGCAGAGGAACTAGAGGAAGTAGTAGGACGAGTTGTGAGTTTAGGATGGCCTCTTGCTTATTTGACACAGGGTGTACGTAACTTGGGTCACGTAGTGGTTGAAGGGTATGTAAACAGTGAACATGCGAAGGCTGATCAAACTCATTCTGAATTATTCTATCGGTTTGACAAGTGGTTAAGTCCTATTTATAACAAAATAGTAGAACAATACTCCAACTCGTGGGAAAATACAGTTATGTTGCAAAAAGTTGCACTTCAAGAATTGTCTGCTCCATTAATACCGGTATTTGATAAAATTACAGTAATGCCGCTTGTAGGAACAATTGACACTGATCGTGCAAAGAAAATTATGGAAAACTTACTGCAAGGTGTCGTAAAGCACCGATCAGAGGTCGTATTAATAGATATTACCGGAGTACCAGTAGTGGATACGATGGTTGCGCATCATATCATTCAAGCTGCTGAAGCCGTACGTTTGGTTGGAGCCAAGTGTTTGTTAGTAGGAATTCGTCCGGAAATTGCTCAGACTATTGTGAACTTAGGTATTAACTTAAACGAAATTATTACGAAAAACTCATTAAAAAAAGGTGTAGAGTTTGCGTTAGAAATGACTGAGCGGAAAATAGTTGATATAGAATCGGAGGAATAAACGTGAGAATACCCATTTTGAAATTGTACGACTATTTATTGGTATCCATTCAATGGGAGCTGGATGATCAAACGGCTATTCAATTCCAAGAAGATTTGCTAAGTAAAATTCATCAAACTGGAGCAAAAGGAGTGGTAATCGACTTAACTTCAATTGATATGATCGATTCATTCATCGCAAAAGTGTTAGGTGACGTGGTTAGCATGTCTAATTTGATGGGGGCTAGAGTAGTATTAACAGGTATCCAGCCTGCAGTAGCTATTACACTTGTTGAGTTAGGGATTGGCCTAAATGATGTTCTTACTGCACTCGATTTAGAAAAAGGTCTTGAGAAACTCCAATCGGAATTGGGGGATTAGTATATGGAATTCCAATCCAGCGTAAAAATCGTAACAGAATGGGACATCGTAGCGGCACGCCAATTAGGTAGAAATGTGTCGAAAGAGCTAGGGTTTGGAACAGTTGACCAAGCTCGTATTACAACCGCCATTTCTGAATTAGCTCGTAATATTTACCTATATGCGGGTAAGGGTCAAATCTATATTGAGAAATTAAATCGTGGAGGAAAAAACGGTCTTCTTGTCGTAGCAACAGATGAAGGGCCAGGTATCCCCGACGTTCGCAAAGTAATGGAAGATGGATACTCAACATCGGGTGGACTAGGAGCTGGGCTTCCTGGGGTGAAACGATTGATGGATGAGTTTGACATCGAAACAAATGTCGGAGAAGGTACTGAGATTAAAGCAGTTAAGTGGCTCCGGTAGGAGGAAATAGATAATGTCTTTTGATAAAGAGATGAGAGATTTATACAAAGATATTTTGGGGAACTATATCCAAACACAAAATGAACAAATTTTGTATCAAGGACAAAAACTAAGTAGAAAATCTTTAGAGAATGAAATATCACCAGAAGATATTGTGAGCATTCATAAAGAAGTGATTGAAGAAATTTATTCTGATATTCCAGAAAAAGTGCTGCATTCTCTGGACTTTTTACTTGAGGTAATGATTAGCTACGGTCTTGCTCTTCGTGAGCATCAAACATTAAAAAATAAGCAGCGGGAACTTCGTTCTGAAATTGAAGTTGCCGCTAACGTCCAGCAGACGCTGTTAGGGACAAAGGTTCCGGCTAGTTCAACTTTAGAAATTGGCGCGATTAGCGTACCGGCTAAACAGATGAACGGAGATTATTTTCACTTTGTAGAAGAAGAACACGGTGGGTTAAGTATTGCCATTGCCGATGTGATCGGAAAAGGAATTCCAGCTGCAATGTGTATGTCTATGATCAAGTATGCAATGGACAGCTTACCGGACTCAAGAAAAAACCCAAGTTACGTATTAGAGAACTTGAATAATATTGTAGAGCGAAACGTAGATCCAAGTATGTTTATTACGATGTTCTATGGAAGCTATAATCCCGAGACAAACTTATTTGATTATGCATCTGCAGGGCATGAGCCAGGCTTTTATTATGACGCTAAAGCTGATTCATTTGAAGATTTGGAAGCAAAAGGACTCGTGCTAGGAGTCGATCGCCATGTGAAATATCTTCAGTACGAGCAGCAGCTTTCAAAAGGCGATATGATTGTTCTGTTAACAGATGGCGTAACAGAATGCAGAACTGAAGAAGGATTTATTGAAAGATTGGACATCATAAAATTAATTCGAAAATATATGCATTTGTCTCCTCAAGAAATTGTAGAATCTGTATATAAAGAGCTGGAAAAACTACAGCATTTTCAATTGAGGGATGATTTTACATTGATTATTTTGAAGAGTTTAGTTTAAGTATTCTAAATAAGGGTACAGAAAAGATAGCACAAAATTAGAGGGGGTCTACTAATACGATGAATTTAAAAATAGATATACAAAAGGACGGTCACGCATATCGTATTAAGCTGGCTGGAGAGATTGACGCATATACAGCACCTAAGCTAAAAGAAAAGTTCATGGAAATTACTGAACATACTGAACCGGAAATTATAGTCGATTTAACCGATGTATCATACATGGATAGTACAGGACTAGGTGTATTTATTGCATTGTTAAAAGCCAATAAGAAAAATAACGGCTCTTTGAAATTTGTTGGTGTATCAGAGCGCATCAAGCGCTTATTTGATATTACGGGCCTTACAGACATTTTAAACGTGAATTCACAAGTAGAAGGTGGCGTAAAATGAAACAGCCTTATGACTTTGTTGAGATGAAGATTCCTGCTAAGCCGGACTATGTAGCGATTATTCGACTGACGCTATCTGGTGTAGCAAACCGGATGGGTTTTTCTTATGATGAAATTGAAGATATGAAAATTGCTGTCAGTGAGGCATGTACAAATGCCGTGCAGCATGCTTATAAAAGCGACGAAAATGGTGAAGTTAAAGTAGGTTTTGGTTTATTTGATGACCGTTTAGAAATCATGGTGGTCGATAAAGGTGAAAGCTTCAATTTTGAAGAGCTTAAGGAACATATAGGACCTTATGAAACATCAAAAGAAGTTGAATTTCTTCCTGAAGGTGGACTTGGTTTATATTTAATTGAAACACTAATGGACGAAGTGAAAATGGTCAATTCAAAAGGTGTAACGCTAATGATGACTAAGTATGTGCAAAGAGAGCAGGTGGAGAGTGATGAAAACACAGTCTCAACCTATGAAATTAACTAAAGAACAGGTTCAGGAACGAATTGAGCGCTTTCAAAAAACGCAGGATGAAGAAGCACAAAGTGATCTAGTAGTACATTACAAGAACCTTGTTGAATCTATTGCACGTCGTTATTCAAAAGGCAGAAGCTTACATGAAGATATTGTGCAGGTAGGGATGCTAGGACTGTTAGGAGCTATTAGAAGGTATGATGCTTCATTTGGAAGAAGCTTTGAATCGTTTGCTGTTCCTACAATCATTGGAGAGATTAAGCGATTTTTGCGCGATAAAACGTGGAGTGTTCACGTGCCGCGCCGCATCAAAGAATTAGGTCCTAAAATTAAAGCAGCTGTCGAAGAGCTAACAACCCGTTTACAGCGATCTCCTCAAGTTAAAGAAATTGCTGATCATATCGGAGTGACAGAGGAAGAAATTTTAGAAACGATGGAGATGGGGCAAAGTTATCAAGCGTTGTCTGTTGATCATTCCATTGAAGCAGACTCTGATGGAAGCACTGTTACAATCCTTGATTTAGTAGGTGAACAAGAGTCGGGTTATGAGAAAACTGATCAGCGCTTAGTGTTAGAAAAGATTCTGCATGTCTTAAGCGATAGAGAAAAAGAAGTGATTCGCTATACATTTATTGAAAATCTGAGTCAAAAAGATGCCGGTGAGAAGTTAGGAATTTCTCAAATGCATGTATCTCGACTGCAAAGAAGAGCGCTTGATAAGCTAAGAACTGCAGCTCGCTCAGATTCTAACGATTCGGAGTATATGTCGTGATGACAGTAGACCCTAATACAAAGTCGATTCAAACTCATATATACCAAGAGCCGAAGCAAGGGAACGTTTGTTGTGGAGACAGTTACTATGTCAAAGAAACGGATGACTATTTTCTATGTGCAGTGGCAGATGGATTAGGAAGCGGTGAACAAGCCAGAGCCGCTTCTGTAGCTGTTACGGATGTAGCGAAAGATCATCATCATCTAGATGTGGATGAGATCATTTCTAAGTGCAACAAAGCTACTCGACATACAAGAGGCGCAGCAGTAGCTATTTTGAAAATTGATAAAAAACATAACGAATTTCATTATACAAATGTAGGTAATATCCGCTTTTATCTGTATTCTCCGGAGGGGAAATTAACGTACCCTCTGCCAATTCAAGGTTTTTTATCAGGGAAAATTCAAAAGTTCCGCACACAAACCTTCCCATATGACTCCGGTTCTAAATTTTTGATTCATACAGATGGCTTAGAATTAAAAGAGATTAAATCTGTTTTTGCTAACTCGATGAGTGTAGATCAATTGTCGACACGGCTACAGGCAGCAATTCGATCTCATAATGACGATATTACGTATATCGCTGGCCATCTTCCAACTGCATAGCCTTTCTTTTTAGCTCACATGTGTTATTGCATGTGAGTTTTGTTACAATAGAGACAAAGTTTCATTTAGGTAGGAGGATAAGCTGTGTCTGTTGCAACGAAATTAGATAATCAAATTGTTCAACGTGTAAGTAAAGAGGTGGAGATTTCACAAAAGCAAGTACAAAACGTAATTGCTTTAGTAGAAGACGGTAATACAGTTCCCTTTATTGCTCGATATAGAAAAGAACAAACTGGTGCTTTGGATGAAGTCCAAATCCGGAATATTTTAGATTCCTGGAACTACTTAATGAATTTAGAGGAGCGTAAAGAGGAAGTTCTTCGATTAATTGAAGAACAAGGGAAATTAACTGAGGAACTGGCTGCTCAAATTCATCAAGCGAAGAAATTGCAGCAAGTAGAAGATTTATACCGCCCCTTTAAGCAAAAACGACGTACAAAAGCAACTGTAGCAAAAGAAAAAGGTCTTGAACCATTAGCACAGTGGCTACTAAGCTTTCCACGTTCTGACGTGAAGAATGAAGCGCAAGCATACATAAATGAAGAAGTGGGAGTTCAATCTTCTGACGAAGCTATTCAGGGAGCTCTAGACATTGTAGCGGAACAAATTTCTGACGAAGCGTCTTATCGTCAATGGATTCGTACGACCACTGTAAAAGATGGCATAATTGTTACTTCAGTCAAAGATCCGGAAAAAGATGAAAAAAACATCTATGAAATGTACTATGAATATACAGAAGCGGTAAAGCGAATCGTTCCTCATCGTATCTTAGCTATGAATAGAGGAGAAAAAGACGGTATTTTAAAAGTGAATATTGATGCGCCTACAGATCGTATTCTTTCGTATTTACATAAACAAGTAATCAAAAAAAGGGATTCTTCAGCCGAAAGTTATATCATCTCAGCTATAGAAGATGCTTATAAACGCTTAATAGAACCATCTATTGAACGCGAAATCCGTAAAGAGCTATCAGAAAAAGCGGAAGAAAGAGCCATTCACATCTTTTCTGAAAACTTACGAAAACTTCTTCTCCAACCTCCATTGAAAGGGAAAGTAGTATTAGGGGTAGATCCAGCTTTTCGAACAGGCTGCAAATTAGCTGTAGTAGATGAAACGGGCAAGGTATTAAAAATTGATGTTATTTATCCACATCCTCCTGTGAGAAAAGCAGCGGAAGCGCAAAATAAATTAAAGAAAATGTTCGCTGAATACCCTATTGAAGTAGTAGCAATTGGAAACGGAACGGCATCTCGCGAAACGGAGCAATTTGTAGCGGATGTTCTTAAAGAAATTGAAAACCCAGTTTATTATTTGATTGTGAATGAAGCGGGAGCAAGCGTATATTCGGCTTCTGATGTTGCTAGAGAGGAATTTCCTGATTTTCAAGTAGAAGAGCGAAGCGCTGTATCGATTGCCAGAAGGCTGCAAGATCCGCTGGCTGAACTTGTGAAAATTGATCCTAAGTCGGTAGGGGTAGGGCAGTATCAGCATGATGTGTCTCAAAAGCAATTAAATGATTCACTGACTTTTATTGTAGAGACAGTAGTAAACCAAGTAGGAGTAAATGCAAACACGGCTTCTGCTTCGCTTCTACAATACGTTGCTGGTCTAAATAAGACAGTTGCTCAAAACATTGTAAAATATCGGGATGAAAACGGAAAATTCTCTAACCGAAAACAGTTGAAGAAAATTCCGCGTCTAGGTGCTAAAACCTATGAGCAGTGTATTGGGTTTTTACGTATTATAGAAGGTGAAGAACCTTTAGACAGAACGGGTATCCATCCTGAAACATATGGAGACGTTAAAAAGCTTTTAAAGAAAGCGGAAGTGAAAGAGACTGAGCTTGGAACGGAGAAAGTAAAAGAAGCATTAAAACATATTTCTTTACCCGAAATATCAGAAGAACTAAGTATAGGAGAGCTTACTTTAAAAGACATTATAGAAGCGCTCGTAAGACCGGAAAGAGATCCTCGTGATGAACTGCCAAAACCTTTGCTACGTCAGGATATTTTGAAGCTAGAGGATCTAGCAAAAGGTATTCAGCTTGAAGGTACAGTGCGAAACGTCGTAGACTTCGGAGCGTTCATCGATATAGGAGTTAAGCAAGACGGTCTAGTCCATATTTCTAAATTAACGAATCGGTACGTTAAGCACCCCCTCGATGTCGTTTCAGTAGGAGATTTGGTGAATGTGTGGGTAGAAGACGTAGACATGAAAAAAGGAAGAGTTGCACTGACGATGATTCCGCCCCATCAATAATAAAATTGCCTTTTCAGATTTTCTGAAAAGGCAATTTTATTTGTAAAAAGAAGTGATTTAAGAAGCGGAATTATTTTTTTGATAAAAAAACCAACATTGATTGAGCAATTTTATTTGTGCGCGGTCTTTCTCAGAATAAGCGCGCCTCATTTGTTTTTGTAGCCACATTGGCATAAGGGCAATCACTCCTTTTCATTTATGATAAGGTGAATAGTGAGTATGTAATGAAGTGTATGCCCAAAGAGCTAGTCAGGTGATTTCATACAGTAGAGGAGTATATAAGATGAATGATAAAGATTTACAAATACTTGTAGAAGAAATTTCATTGAAGCTGTTTCACAAACCATTTCGTCATGAAGCCACTTTTAATTCTCGTTTACGTACGACAGGTGGAAGGTATTTATTAAGTACATCTAATATAGAAGTAAACTACAAATACTTTGAACAATATGGCAGGCAAGAAATAGTAGCAATCATTAAACATGAGCTCTGTCATTATCATTTGCATATTGAGGGGAAAGGGTATAAGCATGGAGATCAAGACTTTAAAAGGCTAATGAAAGAAGTAGGCGCCCCTCGATTTTGTCAGGCATTGAAAAAAGAAAGTGATGGAAAGAAAAAAGAGCACATATATGTATGTATGCAGTGTGATCAAAAATATGTTCGAAAAAGAAAAGTGAACACGGTTAAATATGTTTGTGGAAAGTGTAAAGGTAAATTAAAAAAAATGTAGAAGATGCTTGACTAAAATAGATTGATTATGATAAATTAATAAAGCCGTCTCAAATAAACGGCAAAGAAATTACAAAAACTTATTGACATTACATATAATGTCGATTACAATGTAAGAAGTCTGATAAATATTATTCCACAGTAGCTCAGTGGTAGAGCTATCGGCTGTTAACCGATCGGTCGTAGGTTCGAGTCCTACCTGTGGAGCCATATGGAGAAGTACTCAAGTGGCTGAAGAGGCGCCCCTGCTAAGGGTGTAGGTCGTGTAAGCGGCGCGAGGGTTCAAATCCCTCCTTCTCCGCCATTTTATAATGGCCCGTTGGTCAAGCGGTTAAGACACCGCCCTTTCACGGCGGTAACACGGGTTCGAATCCCGTACGGGTCACCATTGATTTTCATTTACATATTCTGTGGAGGATTAGCTCAGCTGGGAGAGCACCTGCCTTACAAGCAGGGGGTCGGCGGTTCGATCCCGTCATCCTCCACCATTTGACTGTTTTATACATAATTTTGGATGGTCCCGTGGTGTAGCGGTTAACATGCCTGCCTGTCACGCAGGAGATCGCGGGTTCGATTCCCGTCGGGACCGCCATTTTAAATTATTGGGCTATCGCCAAGCGGTAAGGCAACGGATTTTGATTCCGTCATGCGTTGGTTCGAATCCAGCTAGCCCAGCCATAAAGAGCCATTAGCTCAGTTGGTAGAGCATCTGACTTTTAATCAGAGGGTCGAAGGTTCGAGTCCTTCATGGCTCATTTTCATTTCTTGCGGGTGTGGCGGAATTGGCAGACGCGCTAGACTTAGGATCTAGTGTCTTTACGACGTGGGGGTTCAAGTCCCTTCACCCGCATCTTATTCATTTTATGTATTTAGCGGTCGTGGCGGAATGGCAGACGCGCTAGGTTGAGGGCCTAGTGGGGGCGACCCCGTGGAGGTTCAAGTCCTCTCGGCCGCACCAAAAAAACTTTTTAAAAAAGTGTTGACATAAGAAAACAGAAATGATATTATAATAAAGTCGCCAAAACAACGGCGGTAAACATCATAAGAAGCGCCCGTAGCTCAATTGGATAGAGCGTTTGACTACGGATCAAAAGGTTAGGGGTTCGACTCCTCTCGGGCGCGCCATATTGCGGGTGTAGTTTAGTGGTAAAACCTCAGCCTTCCAAGCTGATGTCGTGAGTTCGATTCTCATCACCCGCTCCAAATATATTGAACTTTGAAAACTGAACAAAGCGACAAACGTCAACGTTAATTTTTATTTTTTAAATGAGCAAGTCAAACATTTCTTCGGAGAGTTTGATCCTGGCTCAGGATGAACGCTGGCGGCGTGCCTAATACATGCAAGTCGAGCGAACTGATTAGAAGCTTGCTTCTATGACGTTAGCGGCGGACGGGTGAGTAACACGTGGGCAACCTGCCTGTAAGACTGGGATAACTTCGGGAAACCGAAGCTAATACCGGATAGGATCTTCTCCTTCATGGGAGATGATTGAAAGATGGTTTCGGCTATCACTTACAGATGGGCCCGCGGTGCATTAGCTAGTTGGTGAGGTAACGGCTCACCAAGGCAACGATGCATAGCCGACCTGAGAGGGTGATCGGCCACACTGGGACTGAGACACGGCCCAGACTCCTACGGGAGGCAGCAGTAGGGAATCTTCCGCAATGGACGAAAGTCTGACGGAGCAACGCCGCGTGAGTGATGAAGGCTTTCGGGTCGTAAAACTCTGTTGTTAGGGAAGAACAAGTACGAGAGTAACTGCTCGTACCTTGACGGTACCTAACCAGAAAGCCACGGCTAACTACGTGCCAGCAGCCGCGGTAATACGTAGGTGGCAAGCGTTATCCGGAATTATTGGGCGTAAAGCGCGCGCAGGCGGTTTCTTAAGTCTGATGTGAAAGCCCACGGCTCAACCGTGGAGGGTCATTGGAAACTGGGGAACTTGAGTGCAGAAGAGAAAAGCGGAATTCCACGTGTAGCGGTGAAATGCGTAGAGATGTGGAGGAACACCAGTGGCGAAGGCGGCTTTTTGGTCTGTAACTGACGCTGAGGCGCGAAAGCGTGGGGAGCAAACAGGATTAGATACCCTGGTAGTCCACGCCGTAAACGATGAGTGCTAAGTGTTAGAGGGTTTCCGCCCTTTAGTGCTGCAGCTAACGCATTAAGCACTCCGCCTGGGGAGTACGGTCGCAAGACTGAAACTCAAAGGAATTGACGGGGGCCCGCACAAGCGGTGGAGCATGTGGTTTAATTCGAAGCAACGCGAAGAACCTTACCAGGTCTTGACATCCTCTGACAACTCTAGAGATAGAGCGTTCCCCTTCGGGGGACAGAGTGACAGGTGGTGCATGGTTGTCGTCAGCTCGTGTCGTGAGATGTTGGGTTAAGTCCCGCAACGAGCGCAACCCTTGATCTTAGTTGCCAGCATTTAGTTGGGCACTCTAAGGTGACTGCCGGTGACAAACCGGAGGAAGGTGGGGATGACGTCAAATCATCATGCCCCTTATGACCTGGGCTACACACGTGCTACAATGGATGGTACAAAGGGCTGCAAGACCGCGAGGTCAAGCCAATCCCATAAAACCATTCTCAGTTCGGATTGTAGGCTGCAACTCGCCTACATGAAGCTGGAATCGCTAGTAATCGCGGATCAGCATGCCGCGGTGAATACGTTCCCGGGCCTTGTACACACCGCCCGTCACACCACGAGAGTTTGTAACACCCGAAGTCGGTGGAGTAACCGTAAGGAGCTAGCCGCCTAAGGTGGGACAGATGATTGGGGTGAAGTCGTAACAAGGTAGCCGTATCGGAAGGTGCGGCTGGATCACCTCCTTTCTAAGGATTTTTACATGACGTACGTTTTGACACTTTGTTCAGTTTTGAGAGTTCAATCTCTCAATTATAGAAAGCACACTACTTTCTTCTTATTAGATAAGAAGAATTTTGGTTGCGATTGTTCTTTGAAAACTAGATAACAGTAATTGCTGAGGAAAAGTGAAACTTTTCTTTAATCAAACCAATAAATAACACAACAATATGTTGTACCATTTATTCGCTAATGGTTAAGTTAGAAAGGGCGCACGGTGAATGCCTTGGCACTAGGAGCCGATGAAGGACGGGACTAACACCGATATGCTTCGGGGAGCTGTAAGTGAGCTTTGATCCGGAGATTTCCGAATGGGGAAACCCACTGTTCGTAATGGAACAGTATCTTTATCTGAATACATAGGATATTGAAGGCAGACCCGGGGAACTGAAACATCTAAGTACCCGGAGGAAGAGAAAGCAAATGCGATTTCCTGAGTAGCGGCGAGCGAAACGGAATTAGCCCAAACCAAGAGGCTTGCCTCTTGGGGTTGTAGGACACTCTATACGGAGTTACAAAGGAACGAAGTAAATGAAGCGACCTGGAAAGGTCCGTCGAAGAAGGTAACAACCCTGTAGTTGAAACTTCGTTCCCTCTTGAGTGGATCCTGAGTACGGCGGAACACGTGAAATTCCGTCGGAAGCTGGGAGGACCATCTCCCAAGGCTAAATACTACCTAGTGACCGATAGTGAACCAGTACCGTGAGGGAAAGGTGAAAAGCACCCCGGAAGGGGAGTGAAAGAGATCCTGAAACCGTGTGCCTACAAGTAGTCAGAGCCCGTTAACGGGTGATGGCGTGCCTTTTGTAGAATGAACCGGCGAGTTACGATCCCATGCAAGGTTAAGCTGATAAGGCGGAGCCGTAGCGAAAGCGAGTCTGAATAGGGCGTTTAGTATGTGGTTGTAGACCCGAAACCAGGTGATCTACCCATGTCCAGGGTGAAGTTCAGGTAACACTGAATGGAGGCCCGAACCCACGCACGTTGAAAAGTGCGGGGATGAGGTGTGGGTAGCGGAGAAATTCCAATCGAACCTGGAGATAGCTGGTTCTCTCCGAAATAGCTTTAGGGCTAGCCTCATGTTGTGAGAGTCTTGGAGGTAGAGCACTGATTGGACTAGGGGCCCCCAACGGGTTACCGAATTCAGTCAAACTCCGAATGCCAAAGACTTATCCATGGGAGTCAGACTGCGAGTGATAAGATCCGTAGTCAAAAGGGAAACAGCCCAGACCACCAGCTAAGGTCCCCAAGTATACGTTAAGTGGAAAAGGATGTGGAGTTGCTTAGACAACCAGGATGTTGGCTTAGAAGCAGCCACCATTTAAAGAGTGCGTAATAGCTCACTGGTCGAGTGACTCTGCGCCGAAAATGTACCGGGGCTAAACGTATCACCGAAGCTGTGGATTGACATCTTTGATGTCAGTGGTAGGAGAGCGTTCTAAGTGCAGCGAAGTCAGACCGTAAGGACTGGTGGAGCGCTTAGAAGTGAGAATGCCGGTATGAGTAGCGAAAGACAAGTGAGAATCTTGTCCACCGAATGCCTAAGGTTTCCTGAGGAAGGCTCGTCCGCTCAGGGTTAGTCGGGACCTAAGCCGAGGCTGAAAAGCGTAGGCGATGGCCAACAGGTTGATATTCCTGTACCACCTCCCCGCCGTTTGAGTAATGGGGGGACGCAGTAGGATAGGGTAAGCGCGCTGCTGGATATGCGCGTTCAAGCAGTTAGGCTGATGAGTAGGCAAATCCGCTCATCATAAAGGCTGAGCTGTGATGACGAGGGAATTATAGTACCGAAGTTCCTGATTCCACACTGCCAAGAAAAGCCTCTAGCGAGGCGGGAGGTGCCCGTACCGCAAACCGACACAGGTAGGCGAGGAGAGAATCCTAAGGTGATCGAGAGAACTCTCGTTAAGGAACTCGGCAAAATGACCCCGTAACTTCGGGAGAAGGGGTGCTCTGGTAGGGTGTATAGCCCGAGAGAGCCGCAGTGAATAGGCCCAGGCGACTGTTTAGCAAAAACACAGGTCTCTGCGAAGCCGCAAGGCGAAGTATAGGGGCTGACGCCTGCCCGGTGCTGGAAGGTTAAGAGGAGGGGTTATCCTTTGGGAGAAGCTCTGAATCGAAGCCCCAGTAAACGGCGGCCGTAACTATAACGGTCCTAAGGTAGCGAAATTCCTTGTCGGGTAAGTTCCGACCCGCACGAAAGGCGTAACGATCTGGGCACTGTCTCAACGAGAGACTCGGTGAAATTATAGTACCTGTGAAGATGCAGGTTACCCGCGACAGGACGGAAAGACCCCGTGGAGCTTTACTGTAGCCTGATATTGAATTTTGGTACAGCTTGTACAGGATAGGTAGGAGCCTGAGAAACCGGAGCGCTAGCTTCGGTGGAGGCGTCGGTGGGATACTACCCTGGCTGTATTGAAATTCTAACCCGCGGCCCTGATCGGGCCGGGAGACAGTGTCAGGTGGGCAGTTTGACTGGGGCGGTCGCCTCCTAAAATGTAACGGAGGCGCCCAAAGGTTCCCTCAGAATGGTTGGAAATCATTCGTAGAGTGTAAAGGCACAAGGGAGCTTGACTGCGAGACCTACAAGTCGAGCAGGGACGAAAGTCGGGCTTAGTGATCCGGTGGTTCCGCATGGAAGGGCCATCGCTCAACGGATAAAAGCTACCCCGGGGATAACAGGCTTATCTCCCCCAAGAGTCCACATCGACGGGGAGGTTTGGCACCTCGATGTCGGCTCATCGCATCCTGGGGCTGTAGTCGGTCCCAAGGGTTGGGCTGTTCGCCCATTAAAGCGGTACGCGAGCTGGGTTCAGAACGTCGTGAGACAGTTCGGTCCCTATCCGTCGTGGGCGTAGGAAATTTGAGAGGAGCTGTCCTTAGTACGAGAGGACCGGGATGGACACACCGCTGGTGTACCAGTTGTCTTGCCAAAGGCATCGCTGGGTAGCTATGTGTGGACGGGATAAGTGCTGAAAGCATCTAAGCATGAAGCCCCCCTCAAGATGAGATTTCCCATAGCGCAAGCTAGTAAGATCCCTGAAAGATGATCAGGTTGATAGGTCAGAGGTGGAAGCGTGGCGACATGTGTAGCTGACTGATACTAATCGATCGAGGACTTAACCAAAACTTTAAAAGCGTAAGCTTTACTCAGCAAACTGTTACCTAGTTTTGAGAGAATAATCTCATATAAATGTCTAGTGATAATGGCAAAGAGGTCACACCCGTTCCCATACCGAACACGGAAGTTAAGCTCTTTAGCGCCGATGGTAGTTGGGACTTTGTCCCTGTGAGAGTAGGACATCGCTAGGCATTTTTATTTTGCTTTTTTATCATCGCGGGGTGGAGCAGTTCGGTAGCTCGTCGGGCTCATAACCCGAAGGTCGCAGGTTCAAATCCTGTCCCCGCAACCAACATGGTCCCGTGGTGTAGCGGTTAACATGCCTGCCTGTCACGCAGGAGATCGCGGGTTCGATTCCCGTCGGGACCGCCATGTTTTAGAAACGAAACAATGTGTTTCGTCTTTTTTATTGTTTGAACCATTTTTATATAAAACTTTACCGTCCTTAGGAGCAATCCTAAGGAATTTTTTATATACAAAGAAATTTCTTTATAGAATTGCGATGTTAAAGATTGTTGGATTTCTTACTGGATATGTATAGTCCACAACGTTTACAATATATATATACAGATTGAAATGAGGTTCTGAATGAATGACAGAGATTAACGAATTTACGTTTATGTCTACGTCTCCTGATGAAACTAATCAGCTGGCTGCTCGTCTAGCAACTTTATTAGAAGCTGGTGACTTGCTGCTGCTTGAAGGCGATTTGGGAGCTGGAAAGACAACATTCACAAAAAGTTTAGCTAAAGGATTAGGAATTGAACGCAATGTGAATAGCCCGACATTTACGATCATTAAAGAATACAAAAGCGGTCGCCTTCCTCTTTATCATATGGATGTGTACCGTCTAGGGGATGAATTTGAAGACCTAGGGTTCGATGAGTATTTTGAAGGAGATGGCGTGACGGTCGTGGAGTGGGCTCATCTGATTGAAGAGCAGCTTCCTAATGAATATATTCAAATCAATATTTACCATGAAAACGAAACGACTCGTAAAATCCTTGTGAAAGCGATAGGCAGTCGGTACGTTGAAATATGTAAGGAGCTTTTTAAAAGATGAAAATGTTAGCCATTGATACATCCAATTTTGTCATGGGTGTTGCTGTCGTTGAAGAAAACAAAGTAATTGGAGAAATTATTACGAATCTAAAAAAGAATCACTCCGTTCGTGTGATGAACGCTGTGGAATCTTTGTTAAAGGATTGTGATATTGCGCCAAGCGAGCTAGACCGTATTGTAGTGGCACACGGTCCAGGATCTTATACAGGTGTACGCATTGGCGTTACCATTGCCAAGACACTTGCTTGGACTTTAAATATTCCTTTAATAGGTGTATCTAGCCTTGAGGCACTAGCAGCAAACGGTCGCTATTTTGATGGGTATATTGCTCCGTTATTTGATGCGCGCCGTCAACAGCTTTATACAGGACTATATGAATGGAATAACGAACGAGGTCTTCTAGAAGTTGAAAGTGATCGACTTGTTATTAATAAAGACTGGGCGGAACATTTAAAGTCATACAACAAACCTATTTTATTCATAGGCAATGATCTTCCCATGCATGAAGAGGCGTTAAAAGAAGTGTTGGGTGAACAAGCTGTATTTGCCCATGTTCAGCAGTTTAATCCAAGACCAAGTGAATTGGCTTTCTTAGGAATGAAGAAAGAGCCGCAGTCTGTGCATACTTTTGTTCCGAACTACATTCGTTTAGCTGAAGCCGAAGCCAACTGGCTTGCTTCACAGCAAAAAGGATAAAAGAAGGTATAAACATGAAACTAACAATTAAGTTTCGTTTAATGGAAGTTAAAGATATTGATCAAGTAGTGAAAATCGAAGAGAAGTCTTTTACGACACCTTGGAGTTCAGAAGCGTTTCAAAATGAGTTAACCAATAATCAATTTTCAACTTACATTGTGATGGAGGAAGGAGAAAATATTATTGGGTATTGCGGAACGTGGATTGTTATTGACGAAGCACATGTAACCAACATTGCGCTATTGCCAGACTACCGAGGCAAGGGACTCGGTGAATTGCTGCTGCGCAACGTGATGGACGTTCTTCGAAAACTAGGTGCTACGTCAATGACATTAGAAGTTAGGGTATCTAATCATATTGCACAATCATTGTATCAAAAGCTAGGTTTTAAACCTGGAGGTATTCGTAAGAATTATTATTCTGATAACAATGAGGATGCATTAGTTATGTGGGTGAATTTATGAGTGAAAATCAATTAATTTTAGCATTAGAAACAAGCTGTGATGAGACAGCAGCAGCCGTGATTCGAAACGGTCATGAAATTGTAGCCAATGTGGTGGCCTCTCAAATAGAAAGCCATAAACGATTTGGCGGTGTCGTACCGGAAATTGCATCTCGTCATCATGTAGAACAAATTACGGTAGTAGTTGAAGAAACTTTAAATCAAGCGAACTTGACGTTTGCAGATATTGATGCAATAGCTGTAACGGAAGGACCAGGGCTTGTGGGAGCACTTCTTATTGGCGTAAATGCAGCCAAAGCGCTAGCATTTGCACATCAAAAGCCATTAATTGGTGTTCATCATATTGCAGGACATATTTATGCGAATCAGCTAATCAAAAAATTAGAATTTCCCCTTTTATCGCTAGTTGTATCTGGAGGGCATACGGAGCTTGTATACATGGAAAGTCACGGTCAGTTTAAAGTGATTGGTGAAACGAGAGATGATGCAGCAGGAGAAGCCTACGATAAAGTAGCCCGCACGTTAAACCTTCCATATCCAGGCGGACCTCATATTGACCGCCTTGCACATGAAGGAGAGCCATTAATTGATTTGCCGCGTGCTTGGCTAGAAGAAGGATCCTATGATTTTAGTTTCAGTGGATTAAAATCAGCAGTTATTAACACTGTCCACAACGCGAAGCAAAAAGGTGAAGAAATTCTTCCACAAACGCTTGCTGCGAGCTTTCAAGCGAGTGTCATTGATGTGTTAGTAACTAAAACCGTTAAAGCTGCAAAGGAATATAACGTTAAGCAAGTTTTATTAGCAGGAGGAGTTGCTGCTAATAAAGGACTTAGAGCAGCGCTAGAAGAGGCGTTCGCACCATTATCAAACATTGAGCTGATTATCCCGCCGCTATCTCTATGCACGGATAATGCCGCAATGATTGGAGCAGCAGCAAGCGTACGATTTGCTCAAGGAAAACGTTCAGATATGTCATTAAATGCAAACCCCGGTTTGGACTTGGAAGAGTAAGTGACGAATGAGATTTATTTCTCATTCGTCTTTTTTTGTGGATAAAAATGATTTATCAACAATATTCAATAAATTTAGAATTGACTGTGGATAATTATGTGGAAAAGTCCGTGCACTCAGTACACGGACCTGTTATCAACAAGTTTTAATTATGAAAATCAGACAGATATCCACTATTTATTCACAGAGTGGATAAAGCTTGTCCTAAAGCGCATGAACAAGTAAATAGGATGAATAGATACAAAAAAATATAGGCTATTCTTCTAGAAGCAGCTGCAGTTCTTCCCACTCTTCCATTAATGTGGATAACTGTGAAGAAATTTTTTCATTTTCACCGTTTAATCTTGATACTTCCTCGTGATTTTGATAAATTTCAGGGTCACAAAGAAGTTCTTCATTCGCCGCTTGTGCGGCTTCTAATTTGTTTACTTCAGTTTCAATTTCTTCAATGCGGCGTGTTCGCTGCCTCATCAATTTCTTTTGTTCTTTATCTTGTTTATAAGACTGTTTATCTACTTTTACCGTACGTTCTTCGTTTGCTTTTACATTTTCTAATTCTTTGATTTCTTCTATTTCTGCTTTCTTTTCTACATAATAGTCATAATCTCCAAGAAACTCTTCTACCCCTTCAGGAGATAGCTCGGCTATTTTGTTTGCAATACGATTAATAAAATAACGGTCATGTGAAACAAATAATAGAGTCCCCGGGTAATCAATTAACGCATTCTCCAGTACTTGTTTGCTATCTAAATCAAGATGGTTAGTAGGTTCATCTAAAATTAAGAAGTTAGCCTTTTGAAGCATGAGCTTCGCAAGAGCCAAACGTGCTTTTTCACCACCGCTAAGCGTGGAAACGATTTTCAGTACATCATCACCTGAAAAGAGAAAATTTCCAAGCGCTGTACGAATTTCTTTTTCAGGTTTGGATGGGTAGTCATCCCAAAGCTCATTTAAAACGGTTTTATTAGACGTTAAATTGGCTTGCTCTTGGTCGTAATAACCAACCATTACGTTTGAGCCAAAAGAAATGGTTCCAGTCTTGAAGCTTAGCTTATCCACAATACCTTTTAATAAAGTTGATTTCCCAACTCCATTAGGGCCAACCAACGCAAGGCTTTCACCTTTTTTAATTCGAAGGTTTGCCTCTTGCACGACATATTTGTTTTCATCATATCCAATAGACACGTTTTCGAGATTTAAGACTTCATTTCCGCTTTGACGCTCAATTTCAAACGAAAAACTAGCTGATTTTTCACCTTCATTAGGTCGGTTTATTAACTCCATTCGATCGAGCTGTTTACGTCTGCTTTGCGCACGTTTTGTAGTCGATGCGCGGGCGATGTTTCGCTGAATAAAATCATTCAGTTTTGCGACTTCATCTTGCTGCTTTTCGTACTGACGCAACTCTTTTTCATAGCGCTCGGCTTTTTGTACGAGGTATTTAGAGTAGTTGCCCGTGTACTTCACCGTTGTTTTTTGTGTGACTTCATACACTTGATTTACGACTTTATCAAGGAAGTAACGATCGTGTGAAACAATTAAAATAGCTCCTTCATACCCTTGCAGAAACTGTTCCAGCCATGCTAAAGTTTCAATATCTAAGTGGTTGGTAGGCTCATCGAGAATAAGCAAGTCTGGCTTTGTTAAAAGCAGTTTTGCAAGAGCCAAGCGCGTTTTTTGCCCACCGCTCAAGGAGGAAATAGGGGTGCTATAGTCAAAGTTTGAAAAACGGAAACCGTGAAGAATAGATCGTGTATCCGCTTCATATTGATAGCCGCCTAAATCTTTGAACGTTACTTGAAGCTGATCGTACTCTTTGGTTAGTTTTTCGTATTGAACTGAATCATTAAAAATATCTGGATCGCCCATCTTCGTTTCAAGCGTACGTAATTCTTTTTCCATCTTCTTTAACGGAGCAAAGACAGTCATCATTTCTTCCCATATGGAGAGTGTTGACTCAAGAACTGTATCTTGTCCCATATAATCAATGGAAACACCTTTAGGTTTGATAATCTCTCCGCTGTCATAAGAAAGCTGCTCAGCAATAATTTTTAATAAAGTTGATTTACCAGCACCGTTTCGTCCCACTAGGGCAATGCGGTCTTTTGATTGTACTTCTAACTTTATATTCGATAAAATGGGTTCTGCCCCATAGTATTTTGTAATACCGTTCAATTGTAGAATAATCATTTTTTCACCTCTAGTAGTATATCCATAGTGTATTTTAACATATTTTCAACTACAAGTTCTTCCTACAAGCGTTTGTAATTTGTAGAGGGACAAGGACAAATGATGAAGCGAATGTTTTGATTCATGAAATAAAATGATTTTACCTGCACATTTTATACAGGATACTATGTTAAAATAAGAGATAAGTGCATCTCTGAACTTATATATGATGGATGTAGAAAACCCGTCATGACTAACAAACGAATCCTTTGAAGGGCTAATTACTTCGTTCTAGCTACCGACTTTAAGTAGTGCTGGATAGACAAAAGCCGTCGGGGTGTGAAGCGGAGTATATATAAAACAAGAGAAAAGAGAGAGAATTGGAAGCGCTACCTCAAAGCGGTTGATGCTTTGTGAAAGGTAATGCAATATGACTTGAAAATGTTAGTAATGACATACATGAACTGAGGGGGTACAACGTGAACACTGAACAATTAAAAATACCACAAGCAACGGCTAAACGATTGCCGCTTTATTATCGTTTTTTGAAAAACTTGCATGCTTCTGGTAAACAGCGTGTGTCGTCAGCGGAGTTAAGCGAGGCAGTGAAAGTGGATTCTGCTACTATTCGTCGGGACTTTTCTTACTTTGGAGCATTAGGAAAAAAGGGATACGGCTACAATGTGAATTATTTACTTACATTTTTCCGTAAAACGTTAGACCAAGATGAAGTAACGAAAGTAGCACTGATTGGCGTAGGGAATCTAGGAACGGCCTTTTTAAATTATAATTTTATTAAAAATAATAACACCAAAATTGAGTGCGCTTTTGATGTGATAGAAGATAAAGTCGGTACAAAAGTGGGCGACGTGCCGGTTTATCACCTTGACCAATTGGAAGATTATATGAGTGATGACATCTCAGTAGCGATTTTAACCGTTCCTGCCACTGTTGCTCAGCAAATTACCGATCGTTTAGTGAATTGCGGAATTAAAGGGATTCTAAACTTCACTCCTGCACGCTTAAACGTACCCGATGAGATTCGACTGCATCATATTGATCTTGCTGTAGAGTTACAGTCGCTTGTCTATTTTTTGAAAAATTATCCTGTTGAATAAGGTGGACTGTGTTACGATTTCCTTAAGTCTAAATTAATAAGGAGAGTGGGAATATGGGGATTGGAGCAGGCAGTTGGATTATTATTGCGATTGTAGCACTGCTTATTTTTGGACCGAAACGGTTACCGGAGCTAGGAAGATCAGTCGGGCAAACGCTTAGAGAGTTTAAGCATGCCGCTAGCGGGGCATCAGATGATCGTGAAAAAGATAAACAGCGTCAAGTAGATGACAAAGAGTAAAAGGGTGATCATAGTATGACCGAACAAGAAATGTCAATATATGATCATATAGGAGAGCTGCGAAAACGCATTTTAATTGTTTTATTTTTCTTTGTCATTGCCACAGTTGCCGGCTTTTTTATAGCGGATAAGGTTATTGTCTATTTACAGCATGCTGATGAGGCAAAAAATTTAACGATGAATGCATTTAGGCTAACAGACCCAGTTAAGATTTATATGCAGTTTGCTGTTATTATCGGCTGTGTACTTGCAGCTCCTGTTGCACTGTATCAACTTTGGGCATTTATTAGTCCTGGTTTATATGAAAAAGAGCGTAAGGTAACGCTTGGATATATTCCTGTTTCCATTTTTCTCTTTATCGGCGGTGTCTCTTTTTCTTATTTTGTGTTGTTTCCATTTGTCGTTGATTTTATGACGCGCGTTTCCGATGAGCTGAATGTAAACCAAGTGATTGGCATTAATGAATACTTTTCTTTTTTAATGCAGCTCACACTGCCTTTTGGCCTGTTGTTTCAGCTTCCTGTCGTCGTCATGTTTTTGACGCGATTAGGAATTATAACGCCTATGTTTTTATCTCAAATTCGAAAGTATGCCTATTTCGTACTGCTAGTTATTGCCGCACTTATTACACCACCGGAATTGCTCTCGCACATGATGGTGACAGTGCCGCTCTTAATACTGTATGAAATCAGCATCATTATTTCCCGCATTTCGTATCGCAAAGTGTTAAAGGCAAGGGCAGAGCAAGAAAGAGAAGATGTTAGTATGTAAAAAAAACCACTGAAACAGTGGTTTTTTTATTTAGATGAATCATCTTGATTTTTATATTGCTGCTGCAACTTTTTAATTTTATAGTGCAAGATAAAGATGCGAACCGCAAACCTGAAATCGAATGCGGCTACGAGTGCAAATAAGATTGTGGGGAAGTTCCAAACGGTTTCCTGAGCATTTTGAATAGCCAGGTAGGTGAATAAAATCCCCATAATAATATAAATAAACCCTCGTGTTAAAGGGATATTCTTCATAAAAACATGCCTCCAAAAATAAACTGCATTTGTTCTGCTTGTTTTTGCATTTCTATAATTTTATCTGCAAAAATAGTTTGAGATAAAATAACGATTGTATTCATCAAAACGTGAGCAATAATAGGTACAACAATTAGTCTCGTCCTTGCATAAAGGAATGCAAATACAAATCCCATAGCTGTATACACAAGTAAATGTTTAAAATCCCAGTGTACCGCAGCGAAAATAAGGGAACTAATAAATGCAGAGATAAAGAAATTGTATCGTTTGTGAAGAGAGCCAAAAATAATCTTTCGGAAAATAATCTCTTCTAGTATTGGTCCAATAACAGACGTAACGACAATAAGGAACGGTGTTGCTTTAACAAGGTTAACAATATTTTGTGTGTTTTCAGATACTTGGGTAATGCCAAGAGCGTGCTCAATCATACCTGCTACAGCTTGACCAGCCATAGCGAGAAACACCCCAAGGACTGACCAGACAACAGCAATCGTTTTTCCAGCATGTTCTATACGCATGGACATGTCACGGCGCAGCAGCAGTAAGACAATAAGTAAACCAAGGATAAAGCTGATGATGGTCCAATAAGTCAAAAGCATGACATTCGCTGTTCGAACTGGATATTGATCAAACATTCCTGTTAATTTTAACAGCGGTATACCAACAACTCCTGAAAACTGCATAAGGATGTAGGTGAGAATAACATACCAATAACGTTTTTCCAATCTTCTATACTCCTTTAAAAGGTTTTTATGTATATATGTCGAAGAAGTACTGTAAAGTTAGTAATTTCTTCTTGCTCGTATTGTAACATACATATTATTGAACAGAGAAAAGAATGCTTTATTTCTCAAAATCGTCGAAATCTAAGACTATTATATGTAGTTGTTGTAAATTTTAAATTTTTTTTGTTTAATACTTGCAAAAAAAACCCACTTTGTTTTAATATAATAATTGTGTTAGCACTCGTTGAGGTTGAGTGCTAATAAAAATGCAAACATATTATTTGAGGAGGTTGTTTCACTTGTTAAAGCCATTAGGTGATCGCGTAGTGATTGAACTTGTAAAATCTGAGGAAAAAACAGCAAGCGGTATCGTGTTACCGGACAGTGCAAAAGAAAAGCCACAAGAGGGTAAAATTGTTGCTGTAGGTACAGGCCGAGTATTAGAAAGCGGTGAGCGTGTAGCTTTAGAAGTAGCTGCGGGCGATCGTATCATCTTCTCAAAATATGCGGGTACTGAAGTAAAATACGAAGGTACTGAATACTTAATTTTACGCGAAAGCGATATTTTAGCTGTAATCGGCTAATTTTAACCACAAACTTATCATACGTAAAAAATAGATTATTAAGAACATCTTGAGGAGGTCAAAGAACATGGCAAAAGACATTAAATTTAGCGAAGAAGCACGTCGCGCAATGCTACGTGGTGTAGATACATTAGCAAATGCTGTAAAAGTAACGCTTGGACCAAAAGGTCGTAACGTTGTATTGGAAAAGAAATTCGGTTCACCGCTTATTACAAATGACGGTGTAACAATTGCAAAAGAAATCGAATTAGAAGACGCATTTGAAAATATGGGTGCTAAATTAGTAGCCGAAGTTGCTAGCAAAACAAACGACGTTGCTGGTGACGGTACAACTACTGCAACAGTTTTAGCGCAAGCAATGATCAGAGAAGGTCTTAAAAACGTAACGGCTGGTGCTAACCCAATGGGTATCCGTAAAGGTATGGAAAAAGCAGTAGCTGTAGCGGTTGAAGAACTAAAAGCAATCTCTAAACCAATTCAAGGTAAAGATTCAATTGCTCAAGTAGCGGCTATCTCAGCAGCGGACGAAGAAGTAGGTCAATTAATTGCTGAAGCAATGGAGCGCGTTGGTAACGACGGCGTTATCACGCTTGAAGAATCAAAAGGTTTCACAACTGAATTAGAAGTGGTAGAAGGTATGCAGTTTGACCGTGGATATGCATCTCCTTACATGGTAACTGATTCAGATAAAATGGAAGCTGTATTAGATGACCCTTACATCTTAATCACAGACAAAAAAATAGGTAACATTCAAGAAATCTTACCGGTATTAGAGCAAGTTGTTCAACAAGGCAAGCCGCTATTAATTATCGCTGAAGACGTAGAAGGCGAAGCTTTAGCAACATTAGTTGTGAACAAACTTCGTGGTACATTTACAGCTGTAGCTGTTAAAGCTCCTGGTTTTGGTGATCGTCGTAAAGCAATGCTACAAGATGTTGCAATCCTAACAGGCGGAGAAGTAATCACTGAAGAGCTTGGTCTTGACTTAAAAACAGCAAGCATCGATCAATTAGGTCGCGCTTCTAAAATTGTTGTAACAAAAGAAAATACAACAGTTGTAAACGGTGCAGGAAACGCAGAAGATATCCTAGCACGCGTAAACCAAATCAAAGCTCAGCTTGAAGAAACAACTTCAGAGTTTGACCGTGAAAAATTACAAGAGCGCTTAGCAAAACTTGCTGGTGGCGTAGCTGTAATTAAAGTTGGTGCGGCAACTGAAACTGAGTTAAAAGAACGTAAATTACGTATTGAAGATGCATTAAACTCTACGCGTGCTGCGGTTGAAGAAGGTATCGTAGCTGGTGGTGGTACTGCATTAGTAAATATCTATAATAAAGTAGCAAGCATCGAAGCTGACGGTGACACTGCTACAGGTATCAACATCGTATTACGTGCGATTGAAGAGCCTGTACGTCAAATCGCTCACAACGCTGGTTTAGAAGGATCAGTAATCGTTGAGCGTCTAAAAGGCGAAGCAGTTGGAACTGGATTTAACGCTGCGACTGGCGAGTGGGTAAATATGCTAGACACTGGTATCGTTGACCCAACAAAAGTAACGCGTTCAGCTCTTCAAAATGCTTCTTCTGTAGCGGCTATGTTCTTAACAACTGAAGCAGTTGTTGCTGACAAGCCAGAAGAAGGCGGAGCACCTGCAATGCCTGATATGGGCGGCATGGGTGGAATGGGCGGCATGATGTAATCAGTGCCCTACCTAAAAAAGCGACCAAGTACTCACTTGGTCGCTTTTTTGCGTGCGTTAATATTTTCAGATTTTTTTAAAATTTGTTAAGATAGTACTATGTTTATTGGAAAACTTATTAAACTCAAGGCTTAACTGAGTTTTAAGGGGGAGCTTTATTGATTCAGCTGGATCATATTAATAGTAAATTAAACCAAGTATTAGAAAACATCGATCAAATTGTGATTGGAAAACGTCAGGTATCTACGTTGAGTTTGGTTGCTTTGCTTGCAGAGGGGCATATTTTACTTGAAGATGTGCCGGGTGTGGGGAAAACGATGCTCGTGAAGGCACTGGCCAAATCAATTGATGCAGAATTTAAACGAATTCAATTCACGCCTGATTTGCTGCCATCCGACGTAACAGGCGTTTCTATCTACAGTCCGAAAGACATGGAATTTCATTTTCGTCCAGGTCCTATCATGAGCCACATTGTACTCGCTGATGAGATTAACAGGACTTCTCCTAAAACACAATCGGCGCTTTTAGAAGCAATGGCTGAGCATCATGTAACAACCGATGGTATCACCCGGGAAATTCCGGCGCCTTTTTTTGTGATGGCTACTCAAAATCCTGTTGATTTTGATGGGACCTATCATTTGCCAGAAGCGCAGCTGGATCGTTTTTTATTCAAATTAAGCATGGGTTATCCTACGCAAGAAGAGGAGCTTCAAATTTTAAACGGCGTATCGACTCAAGTTAATCTTGAGGATGTCAAACCCGTCATGAGCATTCCGGAATTAGTACAGGCTCAAAAAACTGTAAGCAGTATTTATGTAGATGATGTGATCAAGCACTATATCATCGAAATCATTCGTAAAACGCGCTCTCATCCACATGTTTCGTTAGGTATCAGTCCTCGTGGAACGGTTTCCTTTATGAAGGCCGTTCAAGCATATGCTTTAGTGAAGGGAAGAGACTACTGTCTTCCTGATGATGTTCAAGAGCTTGCTTCGTATGTGTGTGAACATCGATTAACGCTAAGACCTGATACCCAGTACAGCGGCTTAACAGCGAGTGATGTGATGAAGCAAATTATGGCTGATACGAAAGTACCTGTTAAAAGGTAAGAGGTACTTTATGAAACAGTATATAAAAGTGATATGGAATAAATGTAGAGACTGGTTCGTTTTATTCTGCATCTTTGCTGCTACGTTTTCTTACGCGATGTTTCAAGGGGGCTTTGTAAGCTGGTTTTTATTTTATAGCTTCTTACCTTTTGGGTTATATGCGGCAGCCGTTTTGCTTTATCCATTAAAGAAGTGGAATGTTACTCGTGATGTGAAGCTACAGCCTCGATTCGCTGGAGATCATCTTTCGTATGACATTCACATTACACGCTCCTCGTCTTTTCCTGTTTATATGGCAGCAGTGAAAGAGGAGAGTAACCTTTTAGATCAAGAAGAAAGAACAATTTATCCGCTTTTTCAACGAAACGCTGTTATTCCGTATGAAAGATCGTTTGTAGAAAGAGGAGAATATGAATTTTTTACGATTTCGATTGAAATGAGTGATTTATTAGGAATTGTAAAAAAGAAGGCATATTATCCGCTGCACCAGCGGTTTGTCGTGTATCCTCAAATCCATGAGATAGATATCCCGTTTCTTTTAGCAGGAATAGAAGAAGGAAAAAGTGAAGTTTCGATGGGGAATCAATCTACTACGTTAGTGACAGGCATTAGAGAATATCAGCCGGGTGACCGATTAGGATCTATTGATTGGAAGGCGACGGCTCGTAAAGCTACGTTGATTTCTAAAGAGTTCGGTCATTATCATGAACGGAGTATGATTATCATTGCAGATGTTATGAGCTCTCTATACTTTGAAGAGCGAATGAGCTTTCTGGCATCCATGCTCATTCATGAAGAAACCAAGCGTAAAAAAGTCGATTTTCTTTTAGCTGAAAATGCACTTTTTTCACAAAAAACCTCTGAACAAAGTGAGCCTGATAACCTGTTGTATCACTTAGCGCGTGCCCAGCCTGTTAACAACCGAGCATTCGAAACAGAATTTAAGAGTATTGCCATTCAAAAGCAGCATTCTTTTATGGTAATAGTCAGTCAGGTTACAGGGACTCTTATTGGGCAGATTCAATCTAAGCTGAGCCCTCATGCTAAGGCTTCACTCATTGTCGTTAAAAATGAAGGAGCAGGGCTTAGTGACGAAGAGACGGTTATTGTAAATGGAATACAATCTTCTGCTTTAACGATTGAAGTCGTTAATATTACTCTTCCTCTATCATCTAAAGGAAGTGAGGGCGGAAATAAGTGAATAAATCAGCTTTGTATGTAAAAAACATCTTATTGTACGCGGGAGCATTCTTTTTATTAGTGGAATGGCTTCTTCCTTTAAATGAAGTGACGGATACCAATCAAATTCAGTACTTTATCTTGTTTGTTGCTTACTGTTTTTTGTGTTTAACGTTTCGCTTACCGTTTATCGTGATGACGTTAGGGAGCATGTTGTTTATTTTGTTTTCGCTTCATAATCTCTATTTCCAAGGAGCCTTCTTTTCTTCAGACTGGCTTCCGAGACTTTTGGAGATTCTTCAGTCAGATGCACAAAGTATCATGGAGTGGGATATAGCGAATTTATCATTTGAAATGAGAAGCACTTTATTTTTTGTGCTCCTTTGGATTATGGCTTATTTAATTCGATATTGGATCTTTTATCAAAAAAGAATTTTCTTCTTTTTCTTCTTAACCATTTTGTATATTACCGTGTTGGATACCTTTTCTACTTACGATGCGGGAGCTGCTATTATTCGTGTGACGATTATTGGGTTTTTATTAGTAGCTATGCTTCGCATCAATCCTGAACGTATAAAAGCTGCGAGCACTGAGCGTTTAGAAAATAGAAAACGATCGTTTCTTTTTCTAGGCAGCTTTTTAGCTATCGTCATTGTGCTGGCTTATCTCGCTCCTAAACCAGGGCCGCAGTGGCCAGATCCCGTACCTTTTATCACAGCGCATACAACAAATCAAGGACAGGGAGAATCTGCAAGCGGTCAACGAATCGGCTATGATATGGACGATTCCAAATTGGGGGGATCGTTTGTCAATGATGATACGGTTGTGTTTACAGCCAAAGTAGAGGATGAGCACTATTGGCGTATTGAAACGAAGGATGTTTATACAGGTAAGGGGTGGGAGCTGTCTAAAGAGGAAGAAAAAGTGCCCTTTAAAGGAAATGAAAACTTACTCCCTCAATATGACTCAAGTGTAGCAGGACAAGTAAGAAAAGCAGAAGTTACCTATTCGCAGCCTTCAGTTCATCTTATGCATGTTCCTCAACTGCTGTCGCTAACCTTAAAAAATGGCATTCAAACCGATGTTACACCGACAAATGAAAAATTATATCCTTATCAAAATGACAAGCTTGTTACTGTTGAATCATATGAGCTGACGTATAAATATCCTGTATTTGATATTGGACTTCTTCAGCAAGCAGAGGAAAAAAAGGCAGAGAGTCTAGAGAATAATAACGAATTTATAGCAAGGTATACACAACTTCCTGCTAACTTGCCGAAACGAGTAAAAGATTTAGCTCGTGAGGTAACAAAAAATAAGAATAATCGCTATGAAAAAGCGAAAGCCGTTGAAGAATACTTCCGATCAAATCCATATGTATATGATACTGAAAATGTTCCAATTCCTACGAAAAATAAAGATTATGTGGATCAATTTTTATTTGATACAAAAAGAGGGTACTGTGATAACTTCTCTACTTCTATGGTCGTGCTGCTTCGTTCATTAGATATTCCTGCTCGGTGGGTAAAGGGCTATACAGAAGGTGATGCTACGGTTATTTCAGGAAGTAGTAAATGGACAACCTATGAAATTACACAAAATAATGCTCATTCTTGGGTAGAAGTCTATTTTCCAGGAGCGGGCTGGGTACCTTTTGAACCAACAAAAAGTTTTTCTAATCCTTATGATTTTGTAGATAGCCAACCTAACAACTCTAGTGAAAATAGTCAAAGGGAAGAAGAGAAACAAGAAACGCAGGTGAAGGAGCAGCCTAAGGAAAAAGAGCTTCCGGCACAAGAAGAAATAGCGAAAGAAAAAACAGCTTCTCTTCAAAATGCTAAGTTGTCTATGAAGTGGAAAGTGCTTTTCTACGGACTGATTGTAGTTATGTTAATAGTAATATATCTCAATCGATTTAAATGGTTTTTACCTTTTTATATCTCTTTTTATAAAAAGAAAGAGAGACCGGAAACCTTTGAATCAGCTTATGCTTTTTTACTTAAAAGACTCGCTGCAAATGGACTAAAGCGGCAAGAAAATCAAACGCTGCGCGACTTTGCAGGAGAAGTAGACGAAAAATTAAATACGGTAAATATGCTAAAATTAACGGAAAAATACGAGCGAGTTTTGTATCGAAATGCAGATTCCATAAAAGAATGGAAAGAGTCGATTGAATTGTGGGAAAATTTAATCAAAAAAACGAGTTCTTGACCATTGTTTCGCGGATTGATAGAATATTCTCGAACTTACTATAAATGTTTCGTATACCTTCATATATCCTCGATAATATGGTTCGAGAGTCTCTACCGGGTCACCTTAAACGATCTGACTATGAAGGCAGAACAGTCTATTTGACGATAAACGTCGTGCTCAACTAGACTTCTGCCTTTGTTTTTTGAGGGAGAAGTCTAGTTTTTTTATATTTTAGGGCATAATAACAAGTGATTATTTACACATTCGGAGAGGTGAACAAGATGGAAGGCATGATTGTTGTATTAGATTTTGGTAGTCAATATAACCAACTGATTACGCGTCGCATTCGCGAGTTCGGAGTATATAGTGAATTGCATCCGCACACAATTACAGCAGAAGAGATTAAAGCATTAAATCCAAAGGGAATTATTTTCTCTGGAGGCCCAAACAGTGTGTACGGTGAAAACGCATTTCACTGCGATGAAAACATTTTTGAATTAGGTATTCCTGTTTTAGGTATTTGTTATGGAATGCAATTAATGACTCATCATTTTGGCGGGAAGGTAGAAGGTGCTAGCCATCGTGAATATGGTAAAGCAGCGATTAACGTACAAAACGATTCATTAATGTACCATGAGTTGCCAAAAGAACAAGTTGTTTGGATGAGTCACGGTGATTTAGTTGTAGAAACACCAGCTGGTTTTGAAGTGGACGCAACTAGCCCATCTTGTCCAATTGCCGCAATGAGTAACAAAGAAAAGAATATGTACGGAGTGCAGTTCCATCCAGAAGTTCGCCATTCAGTGCACGGTAACCATATCTTAAAGAATTTCGTGTTTGAAGTATGTCATGCTGAAGCAAACTGGTCAATTGAGAACTTCATTGAAGTTGAAATGGATAAAATCCGTGAAACAGTTGGAGATAGAAAAGTACTTTGCGCACTTAGCGGCGGAGTAGACTCTTCAGTAGTAGCTGTATTAATTCACAAAGCAATTGGTGATCAGTTAACATGTATGTTCGTAGATCACGGTTTATTACGTAAAGGTGAAGCGGAAAGCGTAATGGAAACATTTAGCGAAGGCTTTAATATGAACGTAATTAAAATCGATGCAAAAGATCGCTTCTTAGAAAAATTAAGCGGCGTATCAGATCCTGAACAAAAGCGTAAAATCATCGGTAATGAATTTATTTATGTATTCGATGACGAAGCTGCTAAATTAAAAGGGTTTGATTTCCTAGCTCAAGGTACGCTATATACAGATATTATCGAGAGTGGGACAGCTACAGCTCAAACGATCAAATCTCACCACAACGTAGGTGGATTACCAGAAGATATGCAGTTCGAACTAATCGAACCGTTAAACACGCTATTCAAAGATGAAGTACGTGCATTAGGTTCTGAATTAGGTATCCCTGATAACATCGTGTGGCGTCAGCCTTTCCCAGGACCAGGTCTAGGTATTCGTGTACTTGGTGCAATTACGGAAGAGAAGTTAGAAATTGTACGTGAGTCGGATGCTATTTTACGTGAAGAGATTGCAAAAGCTGACTTAGAGCGCGATATCTGGCAATACTTTACGGTTCTTCCTGACATCCGCAGTGTAGGTGTAATGGGAGATGCTCGTACGTATGATTACACAATCGGTATTCGTGCTGTTACATCGATTGATGGTATGACTTCTGACTGGGCGCGTATTCCTTGGGATGTGCTTGAAGTTATCTCAACGCGTATTGTAAACGAAGTTAAGCATATTAACCGCGTAGTGTATGATATTACAAGTAAGCCACCTGCAACAATTGAATGGGAATAATATGTAAGAAAACCGAACAAACGAACATTCTTTTATAAGAATGTTCGTTTTTTGTTGACTTTTTAAAAAAGTTAATGGTAGGATAGTAACATAAAACAGCGAGATATAGCTTTAATGTCGTATAATCTTGGGGATAAGGCCCAAAAGTTTCTACCGAGCTACCGTAAATGGCTTGACTACGAGAAAGTAATACATGTATGTGTAAAAATCTTTTGTTTTTTTGTTCATACATCTCTCTTTTAGTCGATTTTATGCCTTTACGCGCCATAGTGTAGAGGCATTTTTTATGGTTTGCCTAAGTGCATGCGGCTTCTATAAAGGGAGGAAAAAACGTGAAGAAGTATTTTCGTTTTGAAGAGTTGGGTACTAGCTATCGAAAAGAGTTTATAGCTGGCCTTACAACTTTTCTATCTATGGCTTACATTTTATTTGTTAATCCATCTGTGCTATCACTAAGTGATGTAAAGGATCTACCTGACAGTATGAGAATGGACCAAGGGGCTGTATTTACAGCTACTGCTTTAGCTGCAGCTTTGGGATCAATTGTTATGGGAGTGCTTGGTAGATATCCAATTTCATTAGCTCCAGGTATGGGATTAAACGCATTTTTTGCTTATACAGTTGTTCTGACAATGGGAATTCCATGGCAGACGGCTTTAACGGGTGTTATGATATCAGGTGTTATTTTTATTCTTTTAACATTAACAAGCCTGCGAGAAAAAATTATTAATTCTATTCCTATTGAATTAAAAATGGCTGTTGGAGCAGGTATTGGTTTATTTATTAGTTTTATAGGTATGAAAGGTGCCGGAATCATCGTCAAAGATGATGCCACATTTGTTGGACTGGGTGATTTAACGAACCCAACAACGTTACTTGCGGTTTTTGGTATTGTTATTACTATTGTATTAATGGTGCTTCGAGTAAATGCAGCTGTATTTATCGGTATGATTGTAACGGCTGTAGCAGGTATGGCTTTTGGTTTAATTGATACACCTAAAGCAGTTGTTTCATCAGTTCCTAGTCTTGACCCGACGTTTGGGGCAGCTTTTCAAAATATCGGTGATATCTTTACTGTAAAGATGCTAGTCGTCATTTTAACGTTCTTATTTGTTGATTTCTTCGATACAGCAGGTACGATGGTTGCTGTAGCGAGTCAAGCTGGACTTATGAAAGATAATAAGCTTCCGCGAGCGGGCAGAGCGTTATTGGCAGATTCTAGTGCGATTGTAGTTGGTGCTGTTCTTGGTACCTCATCAACAACAGCTTATGTAGAGTCTACAGCTGGAGTGGCAGCGGGGGGACGTTCAGGATTCACTGCAATCGTAACGGCGGCGTTTTTCTTAGTTGCACTGTTCTTTTCTCCATTATTAGCGGTCGTAACACCAGCTGTTACTGCGCCAGCTTTAATTACGGTAGGAGCTCTGATGGTGTCAAATTTAGGAGAAATTAATTGGAAAGAGTTCGAAGTAGCAGTTCCTGCATTTTTCACGGTAATTATGATGCCGTTAACATACAGTATTGCAACAGGTATTGCGGTTGGCTTTATCTTTTATCCTATTACAATGTTATGCAGCAAGCGTGGAAAAGAAGTTCATCCAATTATGTATGCTCTCTGTATTATCTTCATACTCTATTTTGCATTCTTAGCAGAATAGTTTAAATAAAAAAGCTCAGTTTAATGACTGGGCTTTTTTTTTATGGTAAGATAAGAAAACTGTATAGCTGCTAGATTGCTATTGTAATAGAGGTTAATTGGTTACTTTACTGAAGGTTTACTTCATTAACTTTTTTATTTATAAAGTTTTTTAGAAAAACGATTGACTCCGTATGTTATATATGGTAAATTATTAAATGTCGCTGATGAACAGCGCGGTTGAGAGAAACATCTTAAAAAAAGATGTTGACATCAAAATGATAGAATGTTATACTAATAAAGTTGCTTGAGAGCAACGGTTGAACTTTGAAAACTGAACAAAGCGACAAACGCCAACGTTAATTTTTATTTTTTAAATGAGCAAGTCAAACATTTCTTCGGAGAGTTTGATCCTGGCTCAGGATGAACGCTGGCGGCGTGCCTAATACATGCAAGTCGAGCGAACTGATTAGAAGCTTGCTTCTATGACGTTAGCGGCGGACGGGTGAGTAACACGTGGGCAACCTGCCTGTAAGACTGGGATAACTTCGGGAAACCGAAGCTAATACCAGATAGGATCTTCTCCTTCATGGGAGATGATTGAAAGATGGTTTCGGCTATCACTTACAGATGGGCCCGCGGTGCATTAGCTAGTTGGTGAGGTAACGGCTCACCAAGGCAACGATGCATAGCCGACCTGAGAGGGTGATCGGCCACACTGGGACTGAGACACGGCCCAGACTCCTACGGGAGGCAGCAGTAGGGAATCTTCCGCAATGGACGAAAGTCTGACGGAGCAACGCCGCGTGAGTGATGAAGGCTTTCGGGTCGTAAAACTCTGTTGTTAGGGAAGAACAAGTACGAGAGTAACTGCTCGTACCTTGACGGTACCTAACCAGAAAGCCACGGCTAACTACGTGCCAGCAGCCGCGGTAATACGTAGGTGGCAAGCGTTATCCGGAATTATTGGGCGTAAAGCGCGCGCAGGCGGTTTCTTAAGTCTGATGTGAAAGCCCACGGCTCAACCGTGGAGGGTCATTGGAAACTGGGGAACTTGAGTGCAGAAGAGAAAAGCGGAATTCCACGTGTAGCGGTGAAATGCGTAGAGATGTGGAGGAACACCAGTGGCGAAGGCGGCTTTTTGGTCTGTAACTGACGCTGAGGCGCGAAAGCGTGGGGAGCAAACAGGATTAGATACCCTGGTAGTCCACGCCGTAAACGATGAGTGCTAAGTGTTAGAGGGTTTCCGCCCTTTAGTGCTGCAGCTAACGCATTAAGCACTCCGCCTGGGGAGTACGGTCGCAAGACTGAAACTCAAAGGAATTGACGGGGGCCCGCACAAGCGGTGGAGCATGTGGTTTAATTCGAAGCAACGCGAAGAACCTTACCAGGTCTTGACATCCTCTGACAACTCTAGAGATAGAGCGTTCCCCTTCGGGGGACAGAGTGACAGGTGGTGCATGGTTGTCGTCAGCTCGTGTCGTGAGATGTTGGGTTAAGTCCCGCAACGAGCGCAACCCTTGATCTTAGTTGCCAGCATTTAGTTGGGCACTCTAAGGTGACTGCCGGTGACAAACCGGAGGAAGGTGGGGATGACGTCAAATCATCATGCCCCTTATGACCTGGGCTACACACGTGCTACAATGGATGGTACAAAGGGCTGCAAGACCGCGAGGTCAAGCCAATCCCATAAAACCATTCTCAGTTCGGATTGTAGGCTGCAACTCGCCTACATGAAGCTGGAATCGCTAGTAATCGCGGATCAGCATGCCGCGGTGAATACGTTCCCGGGCCTTGTACACACCGCCCGTCACACCACGAGAGTTTGTAACACCCGAAGTCGGTGGAGTAACCGTAAGGAGCTAGCCGCCTAAGGTGGGACAGATGATTGGGGTGAAGTCGTAACAAGGTAGCCGTATCGGAAGGTGCGGCTGGATCACCTCCTTTCTAAGGATTTTTACATGACGTACGTTTTGACACTTTGTTCAGTTTTGAGAGTTCAATCTCTCAATTATAGAAAGCACACTACTTTCTTCTTATTAGATAAGAAGAATTTTGGTTGCGATTGTTCTTTGAAAACTAGATAACAGTAATTGCTGAGGAAAAGTGAAACTTTTCTTTAATCAAACCAATAAATAACACAACAATATGTTGTACCATTTATTCGCTAATGGTTAAGTTAGAAAGGGCGCACGGTGAATGCCTTGGCACTAGGAGCCGATGAAGGACGGGACTAACACCGATATGCTTCGGGGAGCTGTAAGTGAGCTTTGATCCGGAGATTTCCGAATGGGGAAACCCACTGTTCGTAATGGAACAGTATCTTTATCTGAATACATAGGATATTGAAGGCAGACCCGGGGAACTGAAACATCTAAGTACCCGGAGGAAGAGAAAGCAAATGCGATTTCCTGAGTAGCGGCGAGCGAAACGGAATTAGCCCAAACCAAGAGGCTTGCCTCTTGGGGTTGTAGGACACTCTATACGGAGTTACAAAGGAACGAAGTAAATGAAGCGACCTGGAAAGGTCCGTCGAAGAAGGTAACAACCCTGTAGTTGAAACTTCGTTCCCTCTTGAGTGGATCCTGAGTACGGCGGAACACGTGAAATTCCGTCGGAAGCTGGGAGGACCATCTCCCAAGGCTAAATACTACCTAGTGACCGATAGTGAACCAGTACCGTGAGGGAAAGGTGAAAAGCACCCCGGAAGGGGAGTGAAAGAGATCCTGAAACCGTGTGCCTACAAGTAGTCAGAGCCCGTTAACGGGTGATGGCGTGCCTTTTGTAGAATGAACCGGCGAGTTACGATCCCATGCAAGGTTAAGCTGATAAGGCGGAGCCGTAGCGAAAGCGAGTCTGAATAGGGCGTTTAGTATGTGGTTGTAGACCCGAAACCAGGTGATCTACCCATGTCCAGGGTGAAGTTCAGGTAACACTGAATGGAGGCCCGAACCCACGCACGTTGAAAAGTGCGGGGATGAGGTGTGGGTAGCGGAGAAATTCCAATCGAACCTGGAGATAGCTGGTTCTCTCCGAAATAGCTTTAGGGCTAGCCTCATGTTGTGAGAGTCTTGGAGGTAGAGCACTGATTGGACTAGGGGCCCCCAACGGGTTACCGAATTCAGTCAAACTCCGAATGCCAAAGACTTATCCATGGGAGTCAGACTGCGAGTGATAAGATCCGTAGTCAAAAGGGAAACAGCCCAGACCACCAGCTAAGGTCCCCAAGTATACGTTAAGTGGAAAAGGATGTGGAGTTGCTTAGACAACCAGGATGTTGGCTTAGAAGCAGCCACCATTTAAAGAGTGCGTAATAGCTCACTGGTCGAGTGACTCTGCGCCGAAAATGTACCGGGGCTAAACGTATCACCGAAGCTGTGGATTGACATCTTTGATGTCAGTGGTAGGAGAGCGTTCTAAGTGCAGCGAAGTCAGACCGTAAGGACTGGTGGAGCGCTTAGAAGTGAGAATGCCGGTATGAGTAGCGAAAGACAAGTGAGAATCTTGTCCACCGAATGCCTAAGGTTTCCTGAGGAAGGCTCGTCCGCTCAGGGTTAGTCGGGACCTAAGCCGAGGCTGAAAAGCGTAGGCGATGGCCAACAGGTTGATATTCCTGTACCACCTCCCCGCCGTTTGAGTAATGGGGGGACGCAGTAGGATAGGGTAAGCGCGCTGCTGGATATGCGCGTTCAAGCAGTTAGGCTGATGAGTAGGCAAATCCGCTCATCATAAAGGCTGAGCTGTGATGACGAGGGAATTATAGTACCGAAGTTCCTGATTCCACACTGCCAA
This sequence comes from Priestia sp. LL-8, assembly GCF_036227845.1. Classification (NCBI taxonomy): domain Bacteria; kingdom Bacillati; phylum Bacillota; class Bacilli; order Caryophanales; family Bacillaceae; genus Priestia; species Priestia sp. LL-8. Next base: position 237,525 of record NZ_JAZAQH010000001.1, read on the forward strand.
GAAAAGCCTCTAGCGAGGCGGGAGGTGCCCGTACCGCAAACCGACACAGGTAGGCGAGGAGAGAATCCTAAGGTGATCGAGAGAACTCTCGTTAAGGAACTCGGCAAAATGACCCCGTAACTTCGGGAGAAGGGGTGCTCTGGTAGGGTGTATAGCCCGAGAGAGCCGCAGTGAATAGGCCCAGGCGACTGTTTAGCAAAAACACAGGTCTCTGCGAAGCCGCAAGGCGAAGTATAGGGGCTGACGCCTGCCCGGTGCTGGAAGGTTAAGAGGAGGGGTTATCCTTTGGGAGAAGCTCTGAATCGAAGCCCCAGTAAACGGCGGCCGTAACTATAACGGTCCTAAGGTAGCGAAATTCCTTGTCGGGTAAGTTCCGACCCGCACGAAAGGCGTAACGATCTGGGCACTGTCTCAACGAGAGACTCGGTGAAATTATAGTACCTGTGAAGATGCAGGTTACCCGCGACAGGACGGAAAGACCCCGTGGAGCTTTACTGTAGCCTGATATTGAATTTTGGTACAGCTTGTACAGGATAGGTAGGAGCCTGAGAAACCGGAGCGCTAGCTTCGGTGGAGGCGTCGGTGGGATACTACCCTGGCTGTATTGAAATTCTAACCCGCGGCCCTGATCGGGCCGGGAGACAGTGTCAGGTGGGCAGTTTGACTGGGGCGGTCGCCTCCTAAAATGTAACGGAGGCGCCCAAAGGTTCCCTCAGAATGGTTGGAAATCATTCGTAGAGTGTAAAGGCACAAGGGAGCTTGACTGCGAGACCTACAAGTCGAGCAGGGACGAAAGTCGGGCTTAGTGATCCGGTGGTTCCGCATGGAAGGGCCATCGCTCAACGGATAAAAGCTACCCCGGGGATAACAGGCTTATCTCCCCCAAGAGTCCACATCGACGGGGAGGTTTGGCACCTCGATGTCGGCTCATCGCATCCTGGGGCTGTAGTCGGTCCCAAGGGTTGGGCTGTTCGCCCATTAAAGCGGTACGCGAGCTGGGTTCAGAACGTCGTGAGACAGTTCGGTCCCTATCCGTCGTGGGCGTAGGAAATTTGAGAGGAGCTGTCCTTAGTACGAGAGGACCGGGATGGACACACCGCTGGTGTACCAGTTGTCTTGCCAAAGGCATCGCTGGGTAGCTATGTGTGGACGGGATAAGTGCTGAAAGCATCTAAGCATGAAGCCCCCCTCAAGATGAGATTTCCCATAGCGCAAGCTAGTAAGATCCCTGAAAGATGATCAGGTTGATAGGTCAGAGGTGGAAGCGTGGCGACATGTGTAGCTGACTGATACTAATCGATCGAGGACTTAACCAAAACTTTAAAAGCGTAAGCTTTACTCAGCAAACTGTTACCTAGTTTTGAGAGAACAATCTCTTGTCTGGTGGCGATAGCGAAGAGGTCACACCCGTTCCCATACCGAACACGGAAGTTAAGCTCTTTAGCGCCAATGGTAGTTGGGACTTTGTCCCTGTGAGAGTAGGACGTTGCCAGGCTGGAAAAGATCTCTCTTTTCTTTTAAAAAAGTTGTTGACATTACGTTAATAACTTGATAAGATAGTAAAGTCGCTTAAGAGCGGCGGTTGAACTTTGAAAACTGAACAAAGCGACAAACGTCAACGTTAATTTTTATTTTTTAAATTGAGCAAGTCAAACATTTCTTCGGAGAGTTTGATCCTGGCTCAGGATGAACGCTGGCGGCGTGCCTAATACATGCAAGTCGAGCGAACTGATTAGAAGCTTGCTTCTATGACGTTAGCGGCGGACGGGTGAGTAACACGTGGGCAACCTGCCTGTAAGACTGGGATAACTTCGGGAAACCGAAGCTAATACCGGATAGGATCTTCTCCTTCATGGGAGATGATTGAAAGATGGTTTCGGCTATCACTTACAGATGGGCCCGCGGTGCATTAGCTAGTTGGTGAGGTAACGGCTCACCAAGGCAACGATGCATAGCCGACCTGAGAGGGTGATCGGCCACACTGGGACTGAGACACGGCCCAGACTCCTACGGGAGGCAGCAGTAGGGAATCTTCCGCAATGGACGAAAGTCTGACGGAGCAACGCCGCGTGAGTGATGAAGGCTTTCGGGTCGTAAAACTCTGTTGTTAGGGAAGAACAAGTACGAGAGTAACTGCTCGTACCTTGACGGTACCTAACCAGAAAGCCACGGCTAACTACGTGCCAGCAGCCGCGGTAATACGTAGGTGGCAAGCGTTATCCGGAATTATTGGGCGTAAAGCGCGCGCAGGCGGTTTCTTAAGTCTGATGTGAAAGCCCACGGCTCAACCGTGGAGGGTCATTGGAAACTGGGGAACTTGAGTGCAGAAGAGAAAAGCGGAATTCCACGTGTAGCGGTGAAATGCGTAGAGATGTGGAGGAACACCAGTGGCGAAGGCGGCTTTTTGGTCTGTAACTGACGCTGAGGCGCGAAAGCGTGGGGAGCAAACAGGATTAGATACCCTGGTAGTCCACGCCGTAAACGATGAGTGCTAAGTGTTAGAGGGTTTCCGCCCTTTAGTGCTGCAGCTAACGCATTAAGCACTCCGCCTGGGGAGTACGGTCGCAAGACTGAAACTCAAAGGAATTGACGGGGGCCCGCACAAGCGGTGGAGCATGTGGTTTAATTCGAAGCAACGCGAAGAACCTTACCAGGTCTTGACATCCTCTGACAACTCTAGAGATAGAGCGTTCCCCTTCGGGGGACAGAGTGACAGGTGGTGCATGGTTGTCGTCAGCTCGTGTCGTGAGATGTTGGGTTAAGTCCCGCAACGAGCGCAACCCTTGATCTTAGTTGCCAGCATTTAGTTGGGCACTCTAAGGTGACTGCCGGTGACAAACCGGAGGAAGGTGGGGATGACGTCAAATCATCATGCCCCTTATGACCTGGGCTACACACGTGCTACAATGGATGGTACAAAGGGCTGCAAGACCGCGAGGTCAAGCCAATCCCATAAAACCATTCTCAGTTCGGATTGTAGGCTGCAACTCGCCTACATGAAGCTGGAATCGCTAGTAATCGCGGATCAGCATGCCGCGGTGAATACGTTCCCGGGCCTTGTACACACCGCCCGTCACACCACGAGAGTTTGTAACACCCGAAGTCGGTGGAGTAACCGTAAGGAGCTAGCCGCCTAAGGTGGGACAGATGATTGGGGTGAAGTCGTAACAAGGTAGCCGTATCGGAAGGTGCGGCTGGATCACCTCCTTTCTAAGGATTTTTACATGACGTACGTTTTGACACTTTGTTCAGTTTTGAGAGTTCAATCTCTCAATTATAGAAAGCACACTACTTTCTTCTTATTAGATAAGAAGAATTTTGGTTGCGATTGTTCTTTGAAAACTAGATAACAGTAATTGCTGAGGAAAAGTGAAACTTTTCTTTAATCAAACCAATAAATAACACAACAATATGTTGTACCATTTATTCGCTAATGGTTAAGTTAGAAAGGGCGCACGGTGAATGCCTTGGCACTAGGAGCCGATGAAGGACGGGACTAACACCGATATGCTTCGGGGAGCTGTAAGTGAGCTTTGATCCGGAGATTTCCGAATGGGGAAACCCACTGTTCGTAATGGAACAGTATCTTTATCTGAATACATAGGATATTGAAGGCAGACCCGGGGAACTGAAACATCTAAGTACCCGGAGGAAGAGAAAGCAAATGCGATTTCCTGAGTAGCGGCGAGCGAAACGGAATTAGCCCAAACCAAGAGGCTTGCCTCTTGGGGTTGTAGGACACTCTATACGGAGTTACAAAGGAACGAAGTAAATGAAGCGACCTGGAAAGGTCCGTCGAAGAAGGTAACAACCCTGTAGTTGAAACTTCGTTCCCTCTTGAGTGGATCCTGAGTACGGCGGAACACGTGAAATTCCGTCGGAAGCTGGGAGGACCATCTCCCAAGGCTAAATACTACCTAGTGACCGATAGTGAACCAGTACCGTGAGGGAAAGGTGAAAAGCACCCCGGAAGGGGAGTGAAAGAGATCCTGAAACCGTGTGCCTACAAGTAGTCAGAGCCCGTTAACGGGTGATGGCGTGCCTTTTGTAGAATGAACCGGCGAGTTACGATCCCATGCAAGGTTAAGCTGATAAGGCGGAGCCGTAGCGAAAGCGAGTCTGAATAGGGCGTTTAGTATGTGGTTGTAGACCCGAAACCAGGTGATCTACCCATGTCCAGGGTGAAGTTCAGGTAACACTGAATGGAGGCCCGAACCCACGCACGTTGAAAAGTGCGGGGATGAGGTGTGGGTAGCGGAGAAATTCCAATCGAACCTGGAGATAGCTGGTTCTCTCCGAAATAGCTTTAGGGCTAGCCTCATGTTGTGAGAGTCTTGGAGGTAGAGCACTGATTGGACTAGGGGCCCCCAACGGGTTACCGAATTCAGTCAAACTCCGAATGCCAAAGACTTATCCATGGGAGTCAGACTGCGAGTGATAAGATCCGTAGTCAAAAGGGAAACAGCCCAGACCACCAGCTAAGGTCCCCAAGTATACGTTAAGTGGAAAAGGATGTGGAGTTGCTTAGACAACCAGGATGTTGGCTTAGAAGCAGCCACCATTTAAAGAGTGCGTAATAGCTCACTGGTCGAGTGACTCTGCGCCGAAAATGTACCGGGGCTAAACGTATCACCGAAGCTGTGGATTGACATCTTTGATGTCAGTGGTAGGAGAGCGTTCTAAGTGCTGTGAAGTCAGACCGTAAGGACTGGTGGAGCGCTTAGAAGTGAGAATGCCGGTATGAGTAGCGAAAGACAAGTGAGAATCTTGTCCACCGAATGCCTAAGGTTTCCTGAGGAAGGCTCGTCCGCTCAGGGTTAGTCGGGACCTAAGCCGAGGCTGAAAAGCGTAGGCGATGGCCAACAGGTTGATATTCCTGTACCACCTCCCCGCCGTTTGAGTAATGGGGGGACGCAGTAGGATAGGGTAAGCGCGCTGCTGGATATGCGCGTTCAAGCAGTTAGGCTGATGAGTAGGCAAATCCGCTCATCATAAAGGCTGAGCTGTGATGACGAGGGAATTATAGTACCGAAGTTCCTGATTCCACACTGCCAAGAAAAGCCTCTAGCGAGGCGGGAGGTGCCCGTACCGCAAACCGACACAGGTAGGCGAGGAGAGAATCCTAAGGTGATCGAGAGAACTCTCGTTAAGGAACTCGGCAAAATGACCCCGTAACTTCGGGAGAAGGGGTGCTCTGGTAGGGTGTATAGCCCGAGAGAGCCGCAGTGAATAGGCCCAGGCGACTGTTTAGCAAAAACACAGGTCTCTGCGAAGCCGCAAGGCGAAGTATAGGGGCTGACGCCTGCCCGGTGCTGGAAGGTTAAGAGGAGGGGTTATCCTTTGGGAGAAGCTCTGAATCGAAGCCCCAGTAAACGGCGGCCGTAACTATAACGGTCCTAAGGTAGCGAAATTCCTTGTCGGGTAAGTTCCGACCCGCACGAAAGGCGTAACGATCTGGGCACTGTCTCAACGAGAGACTCGGTGAAATTATAGTACCTGTGAAGATGCAGGTTACCCGCGACAGGACGGAAAGACCCCGTGGAGCTTTACTGTAGCCTGATATTGAATTTTGGTACAGCTTGTACAGGATAGGTAGGAGCCTGAGAAACCGGAGCGCTAGCTTCGGTGGAGGCGTCGGTGGGATACTACCCTGGCTGTATTGAAATTCTAACCCGCGGCCCTGATCGGGCCGGGAGACAGTGTCAGGTGGGCAGTTTGACTGGGGCGGTCGCCTCCTAAAATGTAACGGAGGCGCCCAAAGGTTCCCTCAGAATGGTTGGAAATCATTCGTAGAGTGTAAAGGCACAAGGGAGCTTGACTGCGAGACCTACAAGTCGAGCAGGGACGAAAGTCGGGCTTAGTGATCCGGTGGTTCCGCATGGAAGGGCCATCGCTCAACGGATAAAAGCTACCCCGGGGATAACAGGCTTATCTCCCCCAAGAGTCCACATCGACGGGGAGGTTTGGCACCTCGATGTCGGCTCATCGCATCCTGGGGCTGTAGTCGGTCCCAAGGGTTGGGCTGTTCGCCCATTAAAGCGGTACGCGAGCTGGGTTCAGAACGTCGTGAGACAGTTCGGTCCCTATCCGTCGTGGGCGTAGGAAATTTGAGAGGAGCTGTCCTTAGTACGAGAGGACCGGGATGGACACACCGCTGGTGTACCAGTTGTCTTGCCAAAGGCATCGCTGGGTAGCTATGTGTGGACGGGATAAGTGCTGAAAGCATCTAAGCATGAAGCCCCCCTCAAGATGAGATTTCCCATAGCGCAAGCTAGTAAGATCCCTGAAAGATGATCAGGTTGATAGGTCAGAGGTGGAAGCGTGGCGACATGTGTAGCTGACTGATACTAATCGATCGAGGACTTAACCAAAACTTTAAAAGCGTAAGCTTTACTCAGCAAACTGTTACCTAGTTTTGAGAGAACAATCTCTTGTCTGGTGGCGATAGCGAAGAGGTCACACCCGTTCCCATACCGAACACGGAAGTTAAGCTCTTTAGCGCCAATGGTAGTTGGGACTTTGTCCCTGTGAGAGTAGGACGTTGCCAGGCTGGAAAAGATCTCTCTTTTCTTTTAAAAAAGTTGTTGACATTACGTTAATAACTTGATAAGATAGTAAAGTCGCTTAAGAGCGGCGGTTGAACTTTGAAAACTGAACAAAGCGACAAACGTCAACGTTAATTTTTATTTTTTAAATTGAGCAAGTCAAACATTTCTTCGGAGAGTTTGATCCTGGCTCAGGATGAACGCTGGCGGCGTGCCTAATACATGCAAGTCGAGCGAACTGATTAGAAGCTTGCTTCTATGACGTTAGCGGCGGACGGGTGAGTAACACGTGGGCAACCTGCCTGTAAGACTGGGATAACTTCGGGAAACCGAAGCTAATACCGGATAGGATCTTCTCCTTCATGGGAGATGATTGAAAGATGGTTTCGGCTATCACTTACAGATGGGCCCGCGGTGCATTAGCTAGTTGGTGAGGTAACGGCTCACCAAGGCAACGATGCATAGCCGACCTGAGAGGGTGATCGGCCACACTGGGACTGAGACACGGCCCAGACTCCTACGGGAGGCAGCAGTAGGGAATCTTCCGCAATGGACGAAAGTCTGACGGAGCAACGCCGCGTGAGTGATGAAGGCTTTCGGGTCGTAAAACTCTGTTGTTAGGGAAGAACAAGTACGAGAGTAACTGCTCGTACCTTGACGGTACCTAACCAGAAAGCCACGGCTAACTACGTGCCAGCAGCCGCGGTAATACGTAGGTGGCAAGCGTTATCCGGAATTATTGGGCGTAAAGCGCGCGCAGGCGGTTTCTTAAGTCTGATGTGAAAGCCCACGGCTCAACCGTGGAGGGTCATTGGAAACTGGGGAACTTGAGTGCAGAAGAGAAAAGCGGAATTCCACGTGTAGCGGTGAAATGCGTAGAGATGTGGAGGAACACCAGTGGCGAAGGCGGCTTTTTGGTCTGTAACTGACG